>NZ_JAPNUG010000041.1:0-132851 GCF_036631435.1 Ralstonia sp. 1B3
GTGCGGTACTGGCGTTCGGGATGCAAGACGGCGTCTCGGCCATGGCGAACCGGTTGCCGGTCGCCGCGGAGCGCATGGCACAGGCCATCGACGGAATGCGCGGGCACATGGGCGGCGCGTTCGACAAGATGCGCGATGTGACCGTCGCGCTTGAGCACGCCGCCGAAGGCGTGCAGGGCAAGCCGGCGCCAGCGCCTGCCAAGCGTTCGCCTGCGGCCGCGGCGCCTGCCGAGGCAGCTTCCGCGCAGCCGGTGCTGCCGGTGCGCGAGTTTCTATGGACCGGCTCCGCCAATCTCTTCGCGCTTGCCGGGCAGCTCGTGGTGGTCTCGTTTCTCGTCTACTTCCTGCTTGCATCGGGTCAGGCGCTCAAGCGCAAATGGGTGCGCGCAGTGGGCAACACGCTGAGCGAGAAGAAGCGCGCGGTGCGCATGATGGCGGTCATCGGCACGCAGATCCAGTATTCCCTGCTGGTGCTGTTCGCGACCAACATCGTGCTGGGCATCCTCACCACGGTGGCCTTTGTGCTGCTCGGCATGGAGGACGCGGCGGTCTGGGGTCTGGCGACCGCCGTGCTGCATTTCGTGCCGTATCTGGGTTCGGTGGTCATTGCCGTGGCCAGTGGTATCGGGGCATACCTGCAGATGGGCGCGTGGTCGGATGCGCTTGTCGTGGCAGGGGTGACGCTGCTGCTTGCCACGCTGGTCGGCACGCTGCTCGTGACATGGCTGCAAAGCCGGGCGTCCAAGCTCGACCCGTGTGTGGTCTACATCGGCCTGCTGCTGTGGGGCTGGCTGTGGGGCCTGTGGGGCTTGCTGCTGGGCACGTCCATCACGGCGATGATCAAGGTGGTATGTGATCACGTCGAGCGCCTCCGCCCGCTCGGCACGCTGCTCGGCACCGCCGATGCGCCGGCCGGCGTGTCGCAGCGTCTGCTGGACCGACTGCGCGGCCGTCCCACGCGGCGGCGCGAACGTGCGCACCACCCCCGCTGACGACGCCTGGGTCACCTTGCGCAGCAAGCGTTACAAGCGCGTGTAACCCTTACGCAACGACAGCGCCACGGCGGGAGCAGAGGCATTGCTACCCCGCCTCGTTTGCGCCGCGTTGCGGTGCAGTGGTGGTGCAGGTCTTGTCGGCTGGATGGCGGAGACGGGTGCGGTGGGCACGTCGGTTGCGGTGCGCAAGGCAACCAGATCACGTTCGCAGGAGAGCGCCATGAACCGACTCCGCCCCGCCTTATGCGGCCCCCATCAGCGCGGCGAACGTCCCGCGGGCACGACCCGCCGCGTGCGCCCGGCGCGGGCCAAACTTCCAAAGCATCGACAAGATGCATGGCGACGCCGAGCACGACGAGCCCGCGTCGAGCGCGGCCGAGCGGCTGCCGCACGAGCGCGACCAGCATCTTGAAGAGCAGCATTCCGAACCGCGCAGCAGTGCCAAACAGGCCGCGCGCGACATCGAAAGCGGGCAGCTCGACACCGATCTGCACGACACCCCTGGGGTAGAGCGCGTCGTGCGCGACCGCCATCCGGCCAATCGCGATGATGGCGATCGCCAGGTCGCTCACCGCAGCGCAGACGACCTCGCGCACAAGCGGGGGCAGACGAGCGCCCCCTCGCACCGCCGCGACGAAAACAAAGGTTGATCGATCCATGCGCATTGCTTATGTGACCGAAACCTGGCCGCCGGAACTGAACGGCGTGTCGCTCACGGCTGCACGCACCGTGGCGTTCCTGCAGACGCGCGGGCACGACGTGATGCTGGTGCGCCCGCGCCAAAGCGCCATCGACGCCGGCAAGCCCGCATTGGCGGACGACACGTTGCGCGTGCCCGGCGTGCCGATTCCGTTGTATCCGGATTTGCGCATGGGCTTGCCCGCACGCCGACGGCTGCTTCGCGCGTGGGGCGTCTATCGGCCCGACCTCGTGCATGTCGCGACGGAGGGACCACTCGGCTGGTCTGCTATTCGGGCCGCGCGCCAACTCGGCCTGCCGGTCACGTCGGATTTCAGAACCCGCTTTGACGAATACGGCCGCCACTACGCGTGGGAGGGCGCCGTGACGTTGGTGCGCGCGTATCTGCGCGCGTTTCACAATCGCACCGACCGCACCTTCGTTCCCACGCGCGAACTGCAGCGGCAGTTGAGCGAACTCGATTTCGAACGCCTGACCGTCAGCACGCGCGGCGTCGATGCACACCGATTCACGCCGCAGGCCCGCAGCGAAGCGTTGCGCGCGCAATGGGGCGTCGCGGCAGATACACCGGTGGTCCTGACGGTCGGACGTCTGGCATTGGAAAAGAACCTGGGTGTCGCGCTCGATGCGTTCGCTGCCGTGCGGGAGCGCGTGCCAGATACGCGTCTCGTCATGGTGGGCGATGGCCCGCAGCGCAACGCACTGCGCAGGCGCTGCCCCGATGCCATCTTTGCCGGCACCCAGCATGGCGAAGCACTGGCGGCGCACTACGCATCTGCGGACCTGTTTCTCTTTCCCAGCTTGACGGAGACCTTCGGCAACGTGGTGGTCGAGGCCATGGCCAGCGGCTTGCCCGTGGTGGCGTTCGATACCGCCGCTGCCGGCATGCACGTGCGCAGCCGCGAGAACGGCTGGCTTGCGCCCGTCGGGGACGCTGCATCGTTCACGCAGGCGGCCGTCGCGCTCGCCACTGACGCCGGCCTGCGGCAGCGGCTGGGCCAGGCAGCGCGGCTGACGGCGCAGAGCCTGGATTGGCCGCGCGTGCTAGAACGCTTTGAAGCTGCGCTCATCGCCGTGCACGATGCCGCCACCAACGGGGAGGCGTACCATGGCGACGCACGTCTGGCCTGACTGGAAGCGCTGGCGCGAGCGTGATCGGCAGCTCGCCGTGGCGCTCAACCATGTAGCGGGCAATGCGTCCGCCATGCGCTTCTATCGCGGTGTGAGCCGCCTGGGCGACGGCATGCTGTGGTACGCATTGATGGCGGCGCTGCCCGTGGTCGGCGGTGACACCGGTTGGGAATGCGCCAAGCAGATGGGCCTTACGGGGCTGCTCTCGCTCATCATCTACATCGTGCTCAAGCGTGGTGTGTGCCGGCCGCGACCGTACCTTTCCTGCGAAGAGATCCACCTGTGCGGGCGCGTGCTCGACCAGTTCAGCTTTCCGTCGGGCCACACGCTGCATGCGGTGTCGTTCAGCATCGTGATGGCGGCGTACTACCCGCGCATGGCGCTGGCGCTGGTGCCATTCACGCTCATGGTCGCCCTCTCTCGCGTCGTGCTCGGCCTGCATTACCCGAGCGACGTGCTCGCAGGCGCCGGGCTTGGGATGCTGATCGGCGGATTGTCGGTGTGGCTGTTTTAACGCCCGCGCTCAGTACGACGTTTGCGCCTGCCCGGTGACGGTCGTCTCCGGGCCGCCCATCCAGGCCTGCGCCAACACCTGCGCAAAGCCATTCTTGGTGACGGGCGTGCGCGTCTCCAGGCATGTGGCGAGCAGTTCCTGCCAATGGCGGATGACATCGGGATGCGCCGCGTCAGCCGGATGCAGGCCCAGGCGCAGCAGCGGTGCCTCGGCGTGCCGCTGCGCCAGCCAGCGCAGGTAATACCGCGACACCAGCCGGCGCGCCGGCGAGCGAACGCTATACGTCAGGCAAGGTGCCTTGAGCGGGCGGCGCGGGTGCAGCAGATAAAAGCGCTGCAGCGTGGTCGTGTAGCGCAGCGGCAGCCCGTCGAGCGCTTCCCAGGTGGCCGGGTTCATCAGCCAGGCCGGAGCGACGAAGCCATGCAGCGGCCAGCCGTTTGCGGCAAACCACGCGGCACCGGCTTCGATGCGCGCACGCGCCGCCGCCAGCGGAATCGCAGAGAACTCGCCTTCACCGGCGGTATAGCGCGTGCGGATCAGCTGCTGGATCAGGCCGCCAGGGGGCTGGTCGTCCAGATGCGCATAGCCGTGCAGCACAAGTTCATCGCCTTCGGCCAGGCATTCGCTCATCACGCGGCAAAAGCGTTCGCTGTTGCGTGCGGTCGGGCCGCGATAGAAGTTCGGAATGACGAGCAGCGACTTGGGTACGCGCGCCACTTCATCCAATGCGGAGAGCAATACCTTGCACGCAGGCCAGGTGGCCGGCGTGACATCGTGCATGGCAAGGATGAGATAGCGCGACATGATGGACAGATCGGTCTGGACTACCGGCCGCGCGACGCACGCACGCGTTCGCGAGCCGGCGGGAGTGTTGTTTCCGCGGCGATGCCGGTTTGACGGCCGAGCAGAGCGAGATAGCGTTGCAGCAGTTGCGGCAGCACCGCCCGCCAGTCGTATTGCATGGCGTGGCGGCGCGCGGCGTGCGCGAGTGTCACCGGTCCCGTTGGCGCAGCGCCTGGAGCGCCTGCGCAAAATCGTCAGCGACGCAACGTGGCACGGCATACCCGACGTGCTCATCCACCAGCTCGCTCAAGCCGCCGGCTGCGCACGTGACGACGGGCACGCCACTGGCCATCGCTTCCAACGCGACGAGGCCGAACGTTTCCTGATCGCCTGCATGCACAAACACGTCTGCGCTTGCCATGGCGGCAGCCAGGTGCTGCGCGTCGCCTTCATAAGCGAGCGCGCGAACGTTCTTGCCACGCGGAGGCGTCGGGCCCGAGCCGATGGTGACGAGCACGCTGCCGTCGTCGAGCTTGTCCACCGCGTCGCACAGCACGTGCAGGTTTTTCTCCGGCGCATAGCGCCCGACGTAGAGCAGCACGCGGGCATCGCGCGGCAGGTCCAGCTGCTCGCGCCAGCGCAGCGAGCGCCGCGCTGGGTGGAACAGGCGCGTGTCGACGCCCAGCGGCTGCAGTTCAATGCGCTGCACGCCCAGGTCGGCCACCTTCTGCGCGATGTAGCGGCTCGGCACGAAGACCGTATCGAAGTGTGGATACAGCTTGCGAGCGTACGCCGCAGCTGCCAGCTCGGCAGGCGGCCCGCCCAGCCGGCGGAAAAACGCTGGCAGATCGGAGTGATAGAACGCCGCCACCGGCACGTTCAGCCGCGCGCCCGCCTGCACCGCCGCCCATGACAGCCGATAAGGGTCGCCCGCTTCGATCAGGTCCGGCGACAGCGCACACAGTGCACGGACCGCAGGCCCGGTCCGCAGCGGAACGCGGTAGCCGTGTGAGAGCGGCAGCGGCGCGCCCGGCACCACGGCGATCTCGTTGCTCGCGTCGTCGGCCGTGCCCGGCACGACCAGCGTGTGGCGCCAGTGCGTGGAGCGCAGAAAGTCGTGCTTGGCGCGCAGGTAGCGTTTGACGCCACCGCTTTCCGCCGCCCAGAACATCGTCACGTCCGCCAGATGCAACGAGGCGGCCGTGGCATCGCCGTCGTGGCGATGCGGGTAGTGATCGGTGGGCAGCTTACGCACGGCGGTCAGACCTGGCGCCGCATTTCGGCGGGTGCAATGCGCATCAGCCCGCGGTACTTGGCGACGGTGCGTCGCGCAACGATCACGCCCTGCTCGGCCAGCATCTTGGCGAGCGAGACATCCGAGAGCGGTGCGTCCGCATCTTCGGCTTCGATCATCTCCTTGAGCAGCGCCCGCACGGAAGCCGCCGAGCATGCACCACCCGTGTCGGTCGCCAGCTGGCGCGAGAAGAAATACTTGAACTCGAAGATGCCCCGCGGGGTGGCCATGTACTTGTTGCCTGTGGCGCGGGAGATGGTCGATTCATGCAGGCCCAGTTCTTCGGCCACGTCGCGCAGCACCAGCGGCTTCATGGCCACCTCGCCGTATTCGAGGAAGTGCTTCTGGTGCGCGACGATCGCCTCGGCCACGCGCTGGATGGTGGCAAAGCGCTGCTGTGCGTTGCGGATCAGCCACCGCGCCTCTTGCAGCTGATGCGCCAGCGGCGTGCGATGGTGGCCGCGCGTCTGCGCAAACAGTTCCGCGTAGACCTTGTTGATGCGCGCGCATGGCGCCACCGCCGGGTTCGTCAGCGCAATCCACTTGCCCTTGATCTTGGTGACGATCACGTCCGGCACGATGTAGCCGGCATGCGCCTGCGAGAAGCGCAGCCCCGGGCGCGGGTCCAGCATGCGGATCAGCGCGCAGGCATCGCGCAGCTCGTCTTCCGTACAGCCCAGCGCACGACGCATCTGCGTGAATTCGCGCTTGGCCAGACGCGGCAGGTGACTGCGTACGATGTCCTGTGCGATTTCCTGGATGCGTTCTTCGGCTTCGGTGTCAGCGGGGCGCGCTTCGATCTGCAGGCGCAGGCATTCGGCAAGGTCGCGCGCAGCCACGCCCGGCGGATCCAGGCTCTGTACGAGCGCCAGCGCAATCTGCATTTCTTCGGTCGGCGGCGGTTCCACCGGCGCCAGCGGGATCAGTTCGGAAAGCAGCTGGCGCAGGTAGCCGTCGTCGTCCAGCGCTTCGATCACTGTCTGTGCGACCAGGCAGTCGCGCTCAGACAGGCGATAGCTGCGCAGCTCCTGATGCAGATGCTCGCGCAGGCTCGGCGTGGAGTGCACCCATTCGCCGATGTCGCTGTCTTCACCGTCGCCGCGGTGGGCGCCGCCGTGGCTGTAGTAGGTGCTGAAGTCGGTGGGAAAGTCTTCCGATGCGGCCAGCGTCGCGTCGGTCTCGATGGCGCTGGTGGTGGTTTCCAGCGGGGCATCGTCGACAGGCGTGTGGTCGGCCGCGGCGCCGTCCAGATCGGCAGAAGTGGCCATGTCGCCGGTACGCGCGACATCAGGCTGCGCACCTGCTTCTTGCTCGACTTCTTCCAGGAACGGATTGCTTGCGAGCGCTTGCATTTCCTGCGCAAATTCGGTTGCAGACAACTGCAGCAGCTTGACGGACTGCTGCAGCCGCGGCGTTAGCGCGAGATGCTGCTTCGCACGCATTTCCAGAGCGGCCTTGACCATTCGCCTTGCCTCCTTTGGTGAGTGGGCGTCGACATTTCCGTCGACCGGTCACCGCATCGATGCAAAGGGTATGCCATGTCAGCAAAGCCAGTCGCCGCAAGGCTTTACGGGCGGCTGGCACGCCGTTTCTACATGGTCATGTCGTTTTTATATGCCCATTGTTGCCGGCACATGACAGCGCTGCCGGCGGTTGCGGACGGCGTCGGCATACGTGGATGGGTGGCACCGCAGGTACATGCGTTGCTGCGGGAGGAGGCGGGAGACGCGCCGCAGTGCGCTTCCATCGCCTTCTTATCGAGCATCACATTCCAGGAGAAACCACATGCGAACACGTTTCCTGAGCGCTGCGCTTGTCAGCGCGATCTTTAGCCTCGGTATGGGTGCCGCCGTGGCCCAGACGACGACCGCGCCGGTCGACAACCAGGAGTCGAGCAACCCGACCAAGGCGCCGGGCAAGGCACCGATCCGCCGTCGTCGACGGCCGATCGCACGGCCAATACACCGATGGCCGGCAGCGAGGCGACGCCCGCCGCGGGTGGCGGCGGCGACACCAGCAAGCCGATGCACAAGAAGCATCGCCATCACAAGAAGTCGGGGTCCACCGTGCCGGGTGGTACCAACAGCGCCGGCGACATGTCGCATTCGGGCGTGCAGCACGGCGGCAACGACGCCGCGACGACGACCGGGAATTCCTACCCCGGCAGCTCGAAGCAAGGTCAGTAACGTCGAAAACGAAAAGGGCCCGCCATGTCGATGACTCTCGCCACCGCCGTCCGCACGGGCCCGCGCGCCCGCGCGGAGACTGAACCCGCACCGCGCCGTCCGGCGCCCGAACCGCAGGAACGCCGCCGCCACGAGCATCCGGGCGAGCGTGCGCACGCGCATCCGCGCTAAAACGTCAGCGCGGATGCTGCGGGATTCACAGAGTAGGACGCGCCGCTGTCAGGCTGCCATGGCGGCGGCCGCGGTGCTTTGGTAAAGGTCGAGGCGGTTGTACAGCGTTTTCAGGCTCACGCCGAGCGTCTTCGCGGCTTGGCGCTTGTCGCCATGAAAATGCTCCAGCGTGGCCAGGATCATTGCGCGCTGTGCGTCGGCCAGCGTCACGCCCACGGTCAGGCTCAGCACGCCTTCCTTGACGGTCGGACGGGCGGGGCCGCGGGCCGGTGCCAGGGGCGCAGCCAGTTCGACCGTTTTCTCGCCGAGGATGTACCCGCGTTGCACGGCGTTGCGCAACTCGCGCACATTGCCGGGCCACGGCTGGCTGCGCAGCGCCGCCAGGGACTGGCGCGAAAACACCTTGTCGGTCTGGTGGGCCGCGTTGAACTGCGCAAGGAAGTGCAGGGCCAGCTCTTCGATGTCGTCGCCACGATCGCGCAGCGGCGGAACCTGCAGCGGCACCACAGCCAGGCGATACATCAGATCTTCGCGGAAGGCGCCTTCCTTCACCGCTTCCAGCAGGTTGCGGTTCGTGGCCGCGATGATGCGCGCGCGCGTCTGGATGGGCTCGGTACCGCCCACGCGCATGAACACGCCGGTCTCCAGCACACGCAGCAGCTTGACCTGCATCTCGACCGGCATTTCCGTGATTTCATCGAGAAAGATCGTGCCGCCGCAGGCGTGTTCGAAGTAGCCGATATGGCGCTGGGCGGCCCCGGTAAAGCTGCCCTTTTCGTGGCCGAACAGTTCGGATTCGATCAGGTTGGGCGAAATGGCGCCGCAGTTCACGGCGATGAAGGCCTGGTCTGCGCGCGGGCTCATGTCATGCACGGTGCGCGCAATCAGCTCCTTGCCGGTACCCGATTCGCCCATGATCAACACGGTGGCCAGCGTGCCTGACACCTTGCCGATCTGGTCGTACAGCGCCCGCATCACGGGCGAGCGGCCGTAGAGGTGGCCGAAATCCGGCTCGGCAATCGATTGGGCGGGGGATGTTTCTGCGTCCGACGGCACGTGGTCGGTGTCGTCAAAGTCGGCCAGGGCAGGGGGATAGCTCAGGCGCCCAACGGTCACTGCACGTTCGTCGGCGAAGGCTTCGCTCAAGGACATGGCTCCCTCGTGGTTGGTTGCGACGGGGACGTCCTGGCGAGTGGCTGCATCGTCAGCGATGCAGTCTTCCGAAGGCAGGGTACGTCGTCATCCCGTCACATTGTGTTGAAAAGTTGAGCCATTATCAGGGCCGCCCAAGCGCGTTGTATGTCGGTCGTGCGCTGACGTTTCTTCCATCCTGTCGGCCAAACGCTGACAAGAATCGGGCCTGAGATGCAGATGCAGCGCGGGTTTCACATTGCCAAGCGGCGTAACGTGTCCATTTCGTCCCGCAGGTGGCGAAGCGCTGACCTTCTCAACTATGCTGACTGCTGCGTAGTACGGGCAGGTTCGCCCGGTGTGATGTATCCGATCCATTTCTTGCATGCGCGCGTGTAAAAATTACCGGCGCCCTTCTCGTCGAGATGGGTTTGGCGCGCCCTGGCGGAGGTTGTATTGGATGGAATACTTTTTGCACCTGCCGCCGGTTCTGCCGCCAAGCGCACCGTTGCGCCATGCATGATTGCCGGCACATGCCGGCTCATCCAACCAAATCGAGATGCCACATATCCTGATTGTCGAAGACGATGCCAACGCACGCGCTGCTCTAGGTGAGCTGGTGGGTGCCGAAGGCTTCACCACCGCGCTGGCCGGGTCGCTGCGCGATGCGCGCATTCAGATGTCGCGTCACAGCCCCGATGCCGTGCTCATCGATCTTGTCCTGCCCGACGGCAACGGCATGGATCTGATGGAAGACATCGCGCCGCACTCCGGCACCGAGATCATCGTCATGACCGGCCACGCCAGCGTGGAAACCGCCGTCGAGGCGCTGCGCATGGGCGCGGCCGACTACCTGGTCAAGCCTGTCAATTTCCAGCGGTTGAAGTCCGTGCTGGCACGCATTCCGCGCCCGGGCGATCTGAAAGCCGAGATCGGCAATCTGCGGGGCGAGCTGCGGCGCTTGGGCCTCTTCGGCCAGATGCTCGGCAACTCCGCGGTGATGCAGACGTTGTATGACCAGGTCAGCCGCGTGGCGCCCACCGAGGCGACCGTGCTGCTGATCGGCGAATCGGGCACAGGCAAGGAACTGGCCGCACAGACCATCCACGACCTCAGCCTGCGTCGCAAGCAACCTTTCCTGCCGGTCAACTGCGGCGCCATTTCGCCCAACCTGATCGAGTCGGAAATGTTCGGCCACGAGCGCGGCAGCTTCACGGGCGCCGATCGCCAGCACAAGGGCTACTTCGAACGCGCCAACGGCGGCACGCTGTTCCTCGATGAAATTACCGAGATGCCGATCGAGCTGCAGGTGAAACTGCTGCGCGTGCTGGAAACCGGCGTGTTCATGCGCGTGGGCACCAACCGCGAGATCGACTCCGACGTGCGCGTGATTGCCGCCACCAACCGCGACCCCGAAGAGGCCGTGGCAGACGGCAAGCTGCGCGCCGACCTGTATCACCGCCTGAACGTGTTTCCGCTGCAATTGCCGCTGCGCGAGCGCGGCAAGGATGTCGAGCTGCTGGCCCAGCATTTCCTCGATCAGCTCAACGCGCAAAGCAATACCAAGAAGGCATTCCTGCCTTCGGCCATGGAGAGCGCTGCGCGGCTATCACTGGCCGGGCAATGTGCGCGAATTGCGCAACTACGTGCAGCGCGCGTACATCCTGTCGGACGACGCCGGCATCGATACGGCGAACGTACCGCTGCAAGTGTCGAGCACGCAGGTTTCGTCCGGTTCCACGTTGACGATTTCGGTCGGAACGTCACTGGCGAGCGCCGACAAGAAGCTCATTCTTGCCACGCTCGAGCAATGCGGGGGTGTGAAGAAGCGTGCGGCCGAGCTGCTCGGTATCAGCCTGAAGACGCTTTACAACCGGCTTGAGGAATACGGCAACAGCGGCGGCGAGGACGGCGGCGAGGGCAACAGCGCCGGTTCCGGCCGCGCGCATGCCACCGAGGCATAACCCGACTTCCTCGTGCGGTACGCGGCTTGCTGATCCCGGGGGGTATCCGCCCCATGGCGGCAAGCTCACTCAACTGCACAGGAGGTCACCATGCTGCGTTATGCAGTCGTCTTTTTCATCATCGCCCTGATTGCGGCCGTGCTCGGGTTTGGCGGCATCGCTGCCGGCGCAGCGAGCATCGCCAAGATCCTGTTCATGATTTTCGTGGTGCTGTTTGTGGTCAGCCTCATCTGGGGCCTGGTCGCGGGCAGAGGATGACGCCGGGATGAAGGGCACAGCTTTCAACCCGGCCCTCGCGATGCCATGCAACTCCAGGAGCGTTGACTGATGGAACCGTCTCAAACCAATCCTTTTCCCAAATCCGATGCCAACGGCAACCTCATCCGCGGCGACGTCGCACAAGCCGCCGAACGTGTGAAGGCGACCACGGCACAGGCCATCGACCGCACCGCCGAGGCTGCCGCCACTGCGCTCGACGAGGCCGCTGCCAAGCGCGAGCAACTGCGCGCTTCACAGCAGCGGCTCATGAGCGATGCGGCCGAATGCATGCGGTCGCATCCGCTTGCGACGATCGGCCTGGCGTTCGGCGCAGGGTTTCTCATCAGCCGCCTGCTGGGGAGCAGCAACGACTGAGGGCCCAGACCCTCGCGATTTACTGCCAGCCACGGCCGCGCTTGCGCGCGTGCCGTGTGCTGACTAGGCTCAAGGTCAAGGTTGAGGCCGGCACCGCGCTGGCCTCGTCGCTTTGCAAGGAATCTCCATGCGCCTGGCTGCCTACTTCGACCGGGCCCTGCTCAAGCTGTTCCGCCCAGGTGTTGATCGGGGCTGTGCAGCAGTGGTCTGCGCATCGCGCCGCGAGCAAGGGCGCGGCGTTGTCGTTCTACACGCTGTTCTCGATGGCGCCGGTGCTGGTGCTCGTCATCTCCATTGCTGGCTTGTTCTTTGGCGAACAGGCCGCACGCGGCGAAATCTTCGGGCAGATCGAAGGGCTGGTCGGCACGCAGGGCGCTTCTGCGGTGGAAGCCGTGCTTGCGGCAACGCGGCGCTCCGGCAACGGCCTGTTCGCGGCGGTCACCGCCGTCGTCCTGTTATTGGTGGGCGCCACCACGGCCTTCTCCGAACTCAAGGACAGCCTCGACGAACTCTGGGAGGTGCCGCCGCGCCAGCAGCCCGGGCTGTGGGGCTTGCTGCGCTCGCGGTTGCTGTCGTTCAGCCTGATCCTCGTGCTGGCGTTTCTGCTGCTGGTGTCGCTCACCATCAACGCGGCGCTGGCGGTCGTGGAGCGTTTCTGGGGCGCCTTGTGGTCGGGCTCCACTTCGGGCATTGCGCTGCTGGTGGCCGAGGCGCTGTCGTCGGCGTTTTCGTTTGCGGTCGTGGCGCTGCTGTTTGGCACCATCTTCAAGATGCTGCCCGAAACGCGCGTGGCCTGGCGCGACGTTGCCCTGGGCGCCATCGTGACGGCGCTGCTCTTCACGCTGGGCAAACACCTCATCGGCCTGTATCTGGGCAACAGCGCCGTCGCGTCGTCCTACGGGGCAGCGGGTTCGGTCGTGGCGCTGATGCTGTGGATTTACTACTCGGCGCAGATCTTCTTTGGCGCGCTGGTCACCCGGCAATATGCGCTGCGATTCGGCAGCCGCCAGCACGAAGCGTCAGGTGCCGGGGCTGCCGCGCAAGCGGCGTTGCTGAACCCGGCGATCGCGGCCACGCTCTCCAATGGGGTTGCCGGGGGCCACGCAAGCGCAGCCCGCAACAGCCGCTAAGACACCCGCATCAATCGCGTGTCAGTTGCTCCAGCAGCATCCCCGCCACAAATGCCAGACCGATGGTAATAACCGGGTGCTGACGTACGGAGCCGCTCGCCTGCTCCGAGACATTGGCATGCAGGTTTTTCAACTGTTCGGTGCGCTTGTCGAATTGCGTGAGCGCCGTGGAGAGGACGCTCGCCAGCCGATCGATGCCCTCGGCCGTGGCATCTTTCACGCGCTGCGCGGTGTGGTCGATCTGCGGATGCAGCGTGGTGACGGTCGCGCCGTTGGCGCCGTTCGTACCGTTGGTGCCATTGCTGGTGGTGGGCGGCTTGGGGGACAGTTCGGTCATATCGGCCTCCTGAGCTGGGTCGTGTCAGTCAGTCACAAGCAACCGTCATGCCCCGATCGTTGCGCGCCGCCAATAGAAAAGGGCCACGACTGTGGCCCTCGACACGGTGAGGAACTGCGCGGCTAGCCGACCGTCACCACGGTCTTGCGCACGGCCCAGATTTCAGCTTGCAGGGCCAATGCGGCGAGTGCCTGCAGGCTGTCCTGCGGCAGGGCCTTGATCCGCTTGCGGCGATTGGCGGCACGCTGCTGACGCGCCGCGCGCACGCTTTGTTCATCGAGTTGCCACGCCTTGCGGGTGGTCTCGATGATGCGTTGCACTGCCGGATCGACAGGGATTCGACTACGCACGATGTTGGACTCCTTGCTTCTTTGCTTCTTTCAACGTCGCGGCGTACCCAAAGGCGGGTTTCGCGACGGACTCCACGATACGGGAGCTTCATGACAACTTCGATAACACCGCCTCCGAAAGGGTTGTCAGTGCATTCCCACAACGGGTTTCTCCTCCGTCCGGGGGACGGTTCCTAGGGAGTTTCCCGCGCTTGCGGCCCGGATCAGTTGATCCTAAGCAAGGGCGCCGATCGCGTACAATCTCGGCTGCCCCGGATTGACAACGCCGTTCGGGCAGTCCATCGGCCGCCGGGACGACCCGCCAGCCAGCGCACTGGCCACGTGCGCAACCATCCGCATTTTTCACTCCTTCCCTTTCGGTTTTTGCCCGTGAGTACGCTGCAGCAGGAGATCCGGCGCCGCCGGACGTTCGCCATCATTGCCCACCCGGATGCGGGTAAAACCACGTTGACCGAGAAACTGCTGTGGTTCGGCGGCGCCATCCAGATGGCCGGCGCCGTGCGCGCACGTAAAGCCAACCGCCACGCCACCTCCGACTGGATGGAGATGGAAAAGCAGCGCGGCATCTCGGTCACGTCGTCGGTGATGCAGTTTCCGTACCGGAACGAAGGCGGCGACTACATCGTCAACCTGCTCGACACCCCGGGCCACGAAGACTTCTCGGAAGACACGTACCGCACGCTCACGGCCGTCGACTCCGCCGTGATGGTGATCGACTCCGTCAACGGCGTGGAAGCGCAGACCATCAAGCTGCTCAACGTCTGCCGCCTGCGCAGCACGCCCATCCTCACGTTCATCAACAAGCTCGACCGCGAAGGCCGTGCGCCCATCGAGCTGCTCGATGAAATCGAAAGCGTGCTGCAGATCCAGTGCGCGCCGATGACGTGGCCGATCGGCATGGGCAAGTCGTTCAAGGGCGTGTATCACCTCGTTAACGACACGGTGCAGCTGTTCGACCCGAACGCCGACAGCGAGAAGGGCGCCACGGCCGGCCTGATTCAAGGTCTGGACAACCCGGAGCTGGATCGCGTGTTGGGCTCGCAGGCGGAAGAACTGCGCATCGACATCGAACTCGTGCGCGGCGCATCGCACACGTTCGACAAAGAGGCGTTCCTGGCCGGCAAGCAATGCCCGGTGTACTTCGGTTCGGCGGTGAACAACTTCGGCGTGCAGTCGCTGCTCGATGCGCTGGTCGACCAGTCCCCCGAGCCGCTGCCACGCCCCACCGAAACGCGCGAAGTCAAGCCGATGGAAGAGAAGTTCACCGGCTTCGTCTTCAAGATCCAGGCGAACATGGACCCGAAGCACCGTGACCGCATCGCGTTTGTGCGCGTGTGCTCGGGCCGCTTCGAGCGCGGCATGAAGCTGCTGCAGGTGTCGACGGGCAAGACGGTCGCCATCAACAACGCCATCACCTTCATGGCGCAGGACCGCAACACCACGGAAGAGGCCTTCGCCGGCGACATCATCGGCGTGCCCAACCACGGCACGATCCGGCTGGGCGATGCCTTCACGGAAGGCGAGGCGCTGAAGTTCACGGGTATCCCGTCGTTTGCGCCGGAGTTCTTCCGTCGCGCGCGCCTGAACAACCCGCTGCGCCTGAAGCAGCTGCAGAAGGGTTTGCAGCAACTGGCCGAAGAGGGCGCCACGCAGATGTTCCGCCCGCTGGCATCGAATGACCTGGTGCTGGGCGCTGTCGGTATCCTGCAGTTCGACGTGGTTGCGCACCGCCTGGAGCACGAGTACGGCGTCGATGCCATCTTCGAACCGCACGAATGCTCCACCGCCCGCTGGCTGCGCGGCAAGCAGGAAGATATCGACAAGCTGATCGACAAGGCCGGCCACAACGTGGCGCTGGATGGTGCCGGCGACTACGTGTACCTGGCGCCGAGCCAGGTGAACCTGCGCCTGACGCAGGAGCGCTTTCCGGACATCCAGTTCATGGAAACGCGGGAAATCGTCTAAGCGGCGATGGGCGAAAAGAAACGGGGCCATGTGCCCCGTTTTTTATTGACCTGTGCGGCGTGACACCGGGCAAACCGCTTCAAGCTGGCGGGCACCGGTGTCGGCGTTTCGCGGTGAGAGCCGCAGAAGCCGCAGAAGCTGCGAGTCTGCGCCGGCCACTTTGACCGTGATCGGCTTGCCTGTATGGAACAACGCGTAGAAGCGCGCCCGCGACTTCACATCAGCCACGGCATACGATTCCATGTCGGACACTTCAAGGCGCGCCGGAATCGTTAAGCGTAGAGGGCCGGAAGCGAATTGGATGCGGAGGGCCGTTCCGTTTTGCCCCGGTTGCGCACTCGTGGATACCGCAACGTGGAGCCGCCCGTCCTCGCAGTTGGCGTAAAAGCTCAAGCCATCGGTTTCATAGCCGCCATACGTCAATGACTGTGCGACGTAGTACCAGCTTGCGAGTTCTTCTTCGGCGGTTTCCGTGGTGGCCGCCAACGCGGAGGTGGCGAACAAGGCGGCGATGGCAGCAATGGACAGGACGCGCAATTCGGGGCCTCTCACGAGCGATGAAATCCGGCGCGCAACGATGCCGGAATGCCGCTGAAAAGTCCATGGGGCAGACAATTCAAGGGCCGTCCTCGCGGCGTCGCCGCTGTATCCGCACCCGCACCGCATCCAGCCCGGCGCCCGCATCCAACACAGCCTCTGCGGCAAACACACCTTGCGCCAGACGCGCCAGAGCGCCGCCACCCGGCACCTCCACCGCCATGCTTGCGCCGCGTTCCAGCGCATGCCGCAGCGTGTCGTGCCACAACACCGGCCGCGCCATGTTCCAGGCGAGATCTTCGACGATGAGATTGGCGCGAAACAGCGCACGCGCGCGGCTGCTGCTGACGTAGGTGATCTGTGGCGCCTGGGCGGTGGCCTTTGCCGCGGCGGCCGCAAGCTCGGCGGCTTGCGTGTCCAGCAACGGGCAGTGCGACGGCACTGCCATGCACAACCGCGTCGTCTTCGATGCGCCGTGCGCCAGCGCACGCTCGGCGACGCGCGCGAGCGCTGCGTCGTTGCCGGCCACGACGATTTGCCGTTCCGCATTCACGTTGGCGACATAGGCCGGCGTGGCGGTGGTGTTGACTTGCGCAACGATGCCGCCGACCTCCGGTTCGGCGAGGCCGATGATGGCGACCATGCCGTAACCGCTTGGGTAAGCGTCTTCCATGAGCTGAGCCCGCAGGCGCACCAGGCGCAGCGCATCGCTGAACTCCAGCACACCGGCGACAACCGCCGCAGGCCACGCGCCAATGGACAGGCCCGCCACCATGTCCGGTCCTGCGTCCTGTCGAGCCAGCGTGCGAGCGACGGCCACGCCGGCAATCAAGAGACAAAGCTGTACGGCCACCGTCGACCGCAACGCCTCTGCGGTATCGAGCGTGAGCGGATCGACGCCGAGTACGTCGCCGGCTTCGGTCAACGTCTGCGCAACAGCCGGGTCATCAGGCAGCGCATGCAGCATGCCCGCGCGCTGGCTGCCCTGGCCGGGAAACATGAACAGGATGCTCATGCTGCGTCGCTCCATGGGTCTGCGACGAGCCGGGGGCCGTGGTCGGTCTTGAGCATCGTTTGATGCGGCGACGCCAGCCAGTCGCGTAACGCGAAGCCGCCGTAGCCGGTGTCGATCTGCAAATCGACGCGGCATTCGGTATCGCTTAACAGTTGGACGAGCTGATCGCGTTGCGCAGTCGACGGGGCATGCGGCATGCGCACAACGAGGTCGAGATCGCTCTCCGCATGCAGCACAGGCAGCCCGCTGGCGAGCGCAAAGCCGGCGCCGCCCGTCGGCCCCCACGCCCAGCCGAGTGCGTTGAGTTCTCGCGCCAGCGCGCGCAAGGTGCGCAGCGCCGCGAATGGCGCGTCGTGTGCGATGGAGGCCGCTTGGGCTGCCAGCGCCTCGGGCGAGACGACACGCGAGATGCTGTTGGCAGCTGCCGTCGCTGCGCAGCGTTCATGCCGGGCGACGCCGCGCAGGCCGACCGGCACGGAACCATCGGTGCCGCGCGGTGCGCGTCGCACCACAACAGGCGCGCCTTGCCGGCATGCCGCAATGGCCCAGTCAGGCAAGGGCGCGCCATCCGTCGCCACGGGCGTCTCAGACACCCACAGCAGGTCGTGTGCGCGCAGCAGCGTAGATGTCATCGCAGCAGCGCCTGCGTGGCCAGGAACAAGATCGACGGTCCGAGCAGGCAACCGAGGCCCGTATGGAACGTCGCCACGAGCGAGCCGTACGGCACTAGGCGTCGGTCCGTGGCGGCAAGCCCCGCCGACACGCCGCTAACCGTACCCGCCAATCCGCCGAACACCATGGCCGCGCGCGGGTTGTTCAGGCCGAGCGCCTTGGCCGCGAACGGCGTGCCGACCATCACCAGGATCGCCTTGACGAGGCCCGTCGCAATCGACAGCGCCATCACATCGGAGGTGGCACCGAGCGCCGCACCGGTGACCGGCCCGACGATGTACGTCACGGCACCCGCGCCGATGGTGGTGACGCTCACCGGATCGGTGTACCCGAAGGCGTAGGCAACGCAGGCGCCGACGATGAATGGCAGCACCGTTCCCAGCAGCAGCGAGATGGCGCCGATCATGCCGGCCTTGCGTGCCTCGGTCACCTGCACTTCAAAGGCCGTGGCCACGATGGCGAAATCGCGCAGCATGGCTCCGCCCATCAGGCCGATCCCGCCGAACAGTTTCAGGTCGGCCAGGCCACGCTCGCCGCCGGTCTGCATGCCGCCCCAATAAGCGAGCACCAGCCCGATCATGATGGCGATGGCCGAGCCGTGCACGCGTCCGAACGTCAGCTTCTTGGACACCCACATCGACAGGCCCATGACGATGCCGACCAGCGCGAACGCCGCGACCAGCCCGTTGTGCTGCAGAACTTTCTCTAGCATTGACAGCATGGTGCGGCTCCTTAAGCGCGGGCTTGTTCGGTTTCAGGCAGCGGTGGCAGAGGTTGCCGGTTTTCTGCCTTGCCTGTGCGGTTGATGACCGCGATGCAGGCACCGCATACGATCACCGCGCCGATGGCACCGAGCAGCGCAACGGGGCCACCGCGCAGTGCCGTGACGACGTTCTGCGTGGCTGCCATGGCCACCACTACGGGGATGTACATCGCGCCCCAGAACGAGACGCCCGCCTCGGTGGCGGCGGGCATCAGACCGCGCTTGTGCAGGTAGAGCCGCGCGAAGATGAGCAGCAGCATGGCGATGCCCACGCCGCCGACATTGGCCTTCACGCCGATGGCCTGGCCGAGCAGGTCGCCCAGGAAGAGGCCGGCGATATGACAGAGCGCCAGCAGGGTTGTACCGTAGATGATCACGTCTTTGTCTCCTGAAGGAACGGCGATGGGTCGCCTGTTGTGGTGTTTTGGTGATCGAGGGGTGAAGACTTTGTTTTGCTTTGCTGGTGCATCCTTTGTTTCATCCCCTGCCGGGGCTGACTTACTTTCTTTGTCTTGCCAAAGAAAGTAAGCAAAGAAAGCGCGCCCGAGATGGCGAAAGACTCCTTGAATTTATGTCGCAGGGAGGGAGAGGAGGCAAACTCGCTTCGCTCAAACAGCCTCCTCTCTTTTTCCTCCCTGCAACAGAAATTCAAGGCGCCATCTAGGGCAGGTACGGCCAAACCGTCGAGGCGCATGTGTTGGCGCCGCGATATGTCTACTGTTCGTTATGCGCCTTCTGGCTGGGCGTTCCATTGCTCGCGCAGGCGTTTGCGGACTTCTGACGATGCGTTGCGCAGCGGTGCGCCCAGGCGGCTTTCCAGGCCGCGCGATGGGTCGGCTGCGATGTCGGCCAGTGCTGCGGCGAGTGCGGTCTGCACGGTGTCGACGTCGCCGGCGTCCGGTGCGTCGGCGGATTTGACCTTCAGCAGTCTCCACAGCAAGCCAAGCGATGCGAAGCTGGCGATGTCGTACGCCATGGGCGGAATCTCTTGTGCGAGGCGTTCCAGGTCGGCGACGGAGCGCAGCGTTACGCGCGCGGCTGCGGCCTTGCCCATCGCGTGCACCATCACGTCGGCGTCGTCCAGTGCGAGCAGGCGATTGGCCTGGTAGCCGTGCGCGAGCAATGCGCCCGACATGGCGCGGCCGACGATGAGGCCGATGACGGGGTGGCCGGCCAGGCGTGCGGCAGCGTAGGCGTCCGCCGCTGCAGCCAGGGCGAGGTGGATGCCGTAGGCTTCCTCGCGACGGCCGTAGGCCTGGCTTGCCACATCGATGATGGCGACGATGGCGCGCTTCTTTTCCTGCGCGGCGTCTGCAGTCATGACATCGCGCACGGCGCGCGCGAGCTGCCAGCCTTCGACGAGGCCGACTTCACCGTTGCGTGCGCGAGGAAGCGGTTCTCGGCATCGGGCACGACGGCGACGTAGCGCGCGGGCTGGCCGCGAGCGCGGCATCGACGACTTGCAGTGTGCTGCCGTAACCCGGCACCGCTGTGCCGACGGCAAGCGCGCGCATCCAGGTCGCGCCGCGCGTGGAAAGTTCGTTCTGGCTCATGCGACGTCCTTTGCGTAGTGCGTGCGCACATCTTCTGCCGTGGCTTGGCGTGATGTGTCCACAGCGGCAAGTTGTGCGAGGTAGTGGTCGATCTGCTCGCTGCGCTGGCGCGCGGGTGCGCCGGCACGCAGCCACTCGATCACCTGCGCGCGGATCGTGACGGAATCGTCTTCGATGCAAACGTCGGCCAGGCCGGTGGCGGCGCGCTGCTCTCCGCCGGTCAGGCTCCAGATGAACGGGCGATCGCGCGAGTCGTATTCCTCGATGCCGGCTTCCTGCTCGATGACCTGCGGGCCGTTCAGGCCGAGTCGCGCTTCGCGCGTCATCAGCAGGTAGCTGCACAGGCCCGCGGCGATGCTCATGCCGCCAAAGCAGCCGACCACGCCTGCGGTGATGCCGATCACCGGCCCGTACTCGCGCAGCGCACGGATGCCTGCATGGATCTCCGCAATGGCGGCAAGGCCCAGGTTGGCTTCCTGAAGCCGCACGCCGCCGGTTTCGAAGACGATCACGGCACGTGTGGGAATGCCGTTGCGGTTGTCTTCCACCGCCAACTCCAGCGCGCCGGCAATCTTGGCGCCAGACACTTCGCCCATGCTGCCGCCCTGGAAGGCGCCCTCAATGGCGAGCACCACCGCGGGCTGCCCGCCCAGCGTGCCGCGCGCCACGACGACGCCATCATCGGCCTGCGTGACGATGCCCTGACGCGGCAGCCACGGCGAGGTCAATTGTTCGAACGGGTCCAGCAGCTCTCGGAAGGTGCCGGGGTCGAGCAGGGCAATGGCGCGTCGGCGCGCATCACGTTCGATAAAGCTGTCGCGTTCAATCGGGTTGCGTGACATGGATTCTCCTTATGACCCGAGCGCGTTAAGCGATTCAAGCACCTGCTCAAGCCGCAACCGCACCACGGCCGGTGTCGCGCCGAAGTCGTTGATGGTGATCTTGGCCGCTGGCCACGCGTGCGAGCCGAACACACGCGCAAGCTGCGCCTGCCACGTCGCGCTCATGCCATTGACGGACGTGGTGATGGCCACGTCGATCTGGCCGGCGTTGCCCGGCGTCAACACTTCAAGGTCGCCAGAGCCGACCACGCCGGCGTATGCACGGCGCGCTGCGGGTGCGCCGCCGGTGAACTGAAAATCAAGATGCTCCATGTTCGGTTTCCTGATGAGCGGATTCGGTGTCGGACACTGCGTGCGTGCTTGTCGGCAGGCGGTCGAGGAACAGGGCGGCGGCCAACAGATCGGCTGCGCCACCGGGTGACACGTGCAGCGCCAGCATGTCCTGTTCGAGCGCGCGGAAAGCGCGGCGGCCTTGCGCTGTCGCCAAGCCGCCTTCAGCACGCACGGCGGCCGCGCCCGCTTGCACAACGCGCAGGGCTTGCGCCCCGCCGCGTGCGAGCACGCACGTGTCGTCCAGCGCGGCCATGACGGCGAGCAATGCATCCACGCGGGCGTGGTCTTCACGGATGCCGGCCGCACGCGCTTTGCGCAGCGCAGGCAGCGCCACCTTGATCACGTGCGGGAAGCCGGCGCAGGCCTGGCCCTTGGCCCCGCCGACGCCGTAGTCGTTGCAGGCGCGCTCGCCTTTGTGGCCAGTCGAGACGGGCGCAAAGCGGTCGGGAATGTTTGCCAGGCGCGCGGCGCGGCCCGCAACAGCGGCTGCGCTCAATGCATGCGGCGCCTGGCTCGCCGCCGTGACCAGCAGACCAAGCGCCCAGATGGCGCCGCGGTGCGTGTTGACGCCGCCGGTGGCCTCCAGCATGGCCGCTTCCCCTTCGCGCCCCAGGCGGCCGATGCGCTCGCGCAGGGCGAGTTGCGCACCGGCTTGCGTTTCGATCTGCGCGCCGGCCAGCGCCATGGCTTCAAACGCCGGGCGAAGCGTCTGCGCGGAATGCACCATCAGGGTCCAGTCCAGATCGTGATGCGCGCCGTTGCCGCGCACATCCACCAGACCGGGTTTGGGCGACAGCGTCACCTCGTCGATCAGGGCAGATTCGACCAATGCGGCCAATCGCTTCGCACGCGCTTTCGGGCTGGCGGGCAGGGGCCGTTGCAATGTCTTTTCCATTACCAGCTCCGGAAGCGCGCAGGCGGGTCGTACAGGCCGCCGGACCATTCGACCAGGTCGGCGATGCTCTTGGCGGCGAGCAGCTCGCGGCTGGCGTCGCTGCGGCGCACGTCGAGGTCTTCGGGCAGCGCGATCAGGCCGTCGCGGCGCATCTGTTCGGTCTTGGATGGGTCATGCCGCAGGCCGATCGACGTGACGCCGGCCACCGCGGCAATCATGGCGCGCCTCTCTTCCAGCGAACGTGCCTTGTAGAGATACGCGATGCCGTCTTCGGTCAGCAGGTGGGTGACGTCGTCGCCGTAGATCATGATGGGCGCGAGCGGCATGCCGCTTTGCTTGGCGACGGCCACTGCATCCAGCGTGTCGACAAAGGTCGGCTTGCCGCCTTCCTGGAACGTTTCGACCATCTGCACG
Organism: Ralstonia sp. 1B3; assembly: GCF_036631435.1. NCBI lineage: Bacteria > Pseudomonadati > Pseudomonadota > Betaproteobacteria > Burkholderiales > Burkholderiaceae > Ralstonia > Ralstonia sp. 1B3. Next base: position 22,308 of record NZ_JAPNUG010000041.1, read on the forward strand.
ACGAGCTTCTTGCCGCGCTCGAGCATCGTCACCGGTTCGGTCATGTCGAGCCACGCGGGCGTGGCGTGACGGCGGCCACGCGGGTCGTGGCCCATGTTGGGCGCGCCGCCAAAGCCGGCCAGCCGCCCGCGCGTGACGGTGGACGAATGCCCGTCGCCATCCACCTGCAGCGTCGCGCCAATGAAGAGGTCCACCGCATATTGGCCGGCGAGCTGGCACAGCATGCGGTTCGAGCGCAGCGAGCCATCGCGCCCGGTGAAGAACACATCGGGGCGCGCGGCCACGTAGCGCTCCATGCCCAGTTCGGTGCCGAAGCAATGCACGCTTTCCACCCAGCCGGATTCGATGGCGGGAATCAGCGTCGGATGCGGATTCAGCGTCCAGTTGCGGCAGATCTTGCCCTTGAGGCCCAGGCGCTCGCCGTACGTTGGCAGGATCAGCTCGATGGCGGCCGTGTTGAAGCCGATGCCGTGGTTGAGCGACTGCACGTTGTGCCGCTGGTAGATGCCGCGAATGGCCATCATCGCCATCAGCACGTGCACGGGCTGGATGAGGCGCGGGTCGCGCGTGAAGAGCGGCTCGATGTAGAACGGCTTGTCGGCCTGCACGATGAAGTCGACCCACGAGCCGGGAATGTCGACGCGCGGCAGGTCGGCCGGGTCATCGACGATCTCGTTGACCTGCACGATGACGATGCCGTCGGAAAACGCCGTGGGCTCGACCAGCGCGGGCGTGTCTTCCGTGCTGGGGCCGGTGTAGATGTTGCCGTCGCGGTCGGCCTTGAAACCGGCCACCAGCGACACATTCGGAATCAGGTCCACCACCAGCCGCGCATACAGCTCGATGTAGGTGTGGATGGCGCCGACTTCCAGCAGCCCGTCGGCCAGCAACTGGCTGATGCGCAGGCTCTGCGGCCCCGCAAACGAAAAGTCGAGTTTGTGCGCGATGCCGGCTTCGAAAATGTCGAGGTGTTCGGCGCGGCTCACGCTCGGCATGATCATGTGCAGATCGTGCAAGCGCTCGGGGTTCACCTTGGCCAGCGAGCGCGAGAGGAAATCCGCCTGCTTCTGGTTGTTGCCTTCCAGCACGACGCGGTCGCCCGGGGCGAGCAGCGTTTCGAGCGCGGCGACGATATCGCCGGTGGGAATGACCTTGCCGTTGGCAATGCGGCGCGCTGCAGTCAGGCGGCGTTCTTTTTCGTCGCGCCGCCGGCGCCATTGCGGCGGGATGGGTGCGTTGATCCCGTTTGCCGATTGGTTGGGCATCGGTTGCATTGGGTGGCGTCTCCAGCCTTGATTGATTTGATGCCCTGTACCGTAGGCTGTAAAAAGGTGCACTTCAATCAACCTAGGCGCGGTTTCATTAACTTGAAGTTAATGAAACAATGGCCGATTCTGATAGCAGCGCGCCCGTTGAACGCGCCCGGAGGGGCCCTGCCATGGCAATCGATGAAGACATCACCCTGAAGAAGCTGGAGGTCTTCCAGTCGTTCATGACGCTGGGCAACATGGCCCGCGTGTCGGAGGCGCTGGGGCAAAGCACGGTGAGCGTGCACCGCGCGCTGCATTCGCTGGAAGAGGGTTTGCGCTGCCCGCTGTTCAAACGCGATGGGCGCAAGCTGATTCCGCTGTCGACCGCCTACGTGTTTGCCGAACACGTGGAGCGCATCCTGGCCGAGTGCGAAGCCGGTGTGCGCCGCACGCGCGAAGCTGCGGGCTTTTCGTCAACGACGCTGAAGATCGGTGGGCTCTATTCGATGACGGTCGGCACGTTGCCGCGCATCTTTGCGGGCCTGAAAACGCGCCGCTCCGCACTCGACATCGAACTCACCCTCGGCTCGAACCGCAGCCTGCTCGCCAAGCTGGAAGACGGGCAACTCGACGCCATCGTCATCGCGCTGGGCGAGCCGCTGCGCAATCCCGATCTGCTGACCGTGCCGATGTTCGACGATGAGATTCTGTTTGCCGCACCGCTCGCCTCGCCGTACGCAGCATCGGCCGAGATCGACCTGCAAACCGTGCGCAGCGAAAAGTTCGTCGCACTCGGCGATGACTTTGCGACGTACCACGACTTCATGGCCGCCTTCGACAAGGCCGGCTTTGCCCCGCAGATCGCGCTGCGCGTGGGCGATATCTTCTCGCTCATGAACCTCGTGAGCGGCGGCATCGGCTACGCACTGCTGCCGCGCCGCGTGGCGGATTTCAGCCCGAAGGTGCAATTGATCCCGCTGGCCGCGCGCTATGCGATCAGCCAGCACATCGTGCTGGTGATGCAGCGCAATCGGGAGCGGGATCCGAATCTGTTGGCGTTGTCGGCGGAGTGTCGGTTGTTGGGGGCGAGATAGCGCGGGTACTCCAGCGCGAGCAGCGCGCCACGCAGCGTAATGGGTGGGCGAGCCCAGGCAAGCCCGGGCACCGATGCTGCAACATCGGCACGCGCAGGGCTTGATGCGCCTGGGCCGCCCATGAAGTCAGTGTTGCTCGGGGTGTTCTGGCGTACTAGCCGCGGTGGTGGCGCGCGCGTTGCCGGCAGCGTTGCGGTTGAACACCGCGTGCAGGAATCCACGCGCAGACTGCGCGCCTTTCTGATATTCGCTGTAGGCGTCGCCAGCCGTTGAACTGGTGGGGTGGGGGATCGAGCGGGTCACGGCATTCCTCTTCATGTGATGAACGGAACCGCGCCCAACCCTTGGGAGGGGTGGGCGAGCACAGGCAAGGTGGAAAACCGATACATACCAATCGGCACGGCCGAAGCCGTTCAAGCCTGGCTCGCCCCAGGAGGGAGACGAAGCCAAGCCATAGCAAATGAGGACAAGAACCTATGCTCGGTTCCTGCCCGGTATGTACAAGGTTTCCACACCTCGATCGTTTTCTCTATGGCACGGAAAACGATGGCGCAGAGTGTACCGATGGCTGCTTCGTCTGAGCAGGGGCGAAACTATAAATCAGAATTGGCGTACGGCCGGATGTGTCCCCGCAGCTCGGCGCTGTTGAAAGTCCGGCAACTATTGCCGCAGACCAAACAAGCCCTGCCAGAACGACTCGAACGCGCTGGAGGCTCGCTGGGGCGAAGTCGCTTCATCGGATTTGATCGTCGTCGCATTGTCGGGCGAATCTGTAGTGGCTGCGCTCTCCCGCCGTGCTTCCTGCAAGGCCCACACGCTGTCGGCAATGCGCGCGGCGAGTTCTGCATCGCAATCCTTGCCGAGCAGCACGCCGAACAGGACGTCGCGATTGTGGCCGTCGTCGGCAAAGCGCATCGCGATGGCGACCATCTTTTCGTAATGCGCTTGCGCAAGGCGTTCGCGCTCGCGTTGCGCTTCCTGCTCCTGTGCTTCCTGCGCGTCACGCTCGGCCTGCCAGCGCTGCATTTCCTGCGCGAAGACCTCGTCGTAGACGCGCCGCTGCTCAGTGTCGGAGAGGATGGCGTAGGCCTCGCGGATCTCCTGGAACGCCGCATAGGCCTCGGCTTCGCGGCCGGGGTTGCGATCGGGGTGCCACTTCATCGCGGCGCGGCGGTAAGCGAGCTTGATTTCGTCCAGGGTCGCGTCTGGCTGCACGCCGAGGGTCGCGTAGATGGTGGTCATGTGCGGTGTGGCGGCTGCCGGGGGGAAGGTCATCCTAGCATGGGCATGTTGCCCAGCTGGGCACACCGGTGCATCAGCAAAATTGGCGCCCGGCGCGGCCAAAACACCGCGTCGGGCGCATCGCGCTTACCTCGCCTGAACCTGCACCGCTGTCCCCAGGTTGCCCGATACCACCGGCGCAATCACGAGGTATCGGCGTGCGTTACCGGCGTCAGCGTTGGCAGGCGTAACGATCTGCCGAATCTGCCCGATCGAGTTGACGATGGCGCCGCCGGCCGGGTTGGTCATGAAGTTCGCCAGGTTCTCCAGCGGGCCGCTGCCGTCTGCATGCTGTGACAAGGCAAGCGCATAGGGCTGCTTCGGCTGCAGTCCGGTCACCGAGGCCTGGAGAACTTGAACGAGCCCTTGGTCGAACAGCGCCACGCTGGTCGGCGCTGCCAATGCGCCGGACTTGTCTGCGCCAGCCGGCAAGAGCGTGAGATGACTGACCTGCCCCGCTACGCCGAGCGGCTGCAGATTCTGCGTGCCGTCGCCCTCAGGCACCGCATTCGGCACGTACGTCAGCGCCTGCGGTGCCTGGCCGATCGGAATGGTCGACACGACCTTGTTCGTCAGTGTGTCGATGACGGCGAGCGCGTCGTCATTCTCCAGACCGACGTAGATGCGTGTGCCGTCCCCTGATGGCCATAGACCGTGCGGAAGTTTGCCGACCGGAATCGTTGCGACCTGTTCGAAGTTGTCGGCGCGGAACACCTTGACCTGATTCGTGCCGCCAATCGTCACGTAGGCGAACGTGCCTTTCGCGTTGTGCGCAAAGTTGACGTGATTGGTGATGGGCCCGGTGTCGAATGAGGTGATCGCGCTGAACGGCGGCTCGGCGCTGAACACCTGCGCCTTGCCGATGTCCTTCAATGTGAACCACACCTGCTTGCCGTCGGGCGTGGCGGCAATGTTGGGGCAGAACGGCGATTCCTGCTTGATGCGTCCCACGATCTTGTGATCCGCCGTCGAGATCACCACCGTTTCCGGATTGAACGACGAGCACACGTAGCCGTACTTGCCGTCCGGCGAAAAGATCTGCATGCCGGGGCCCGCCGGTACGGTCACGCGCGTCTTCTCCGCATAGGTCTTGGCGTCGAGCACGGAGATGTAGTTCTCACCGCGCACGGTCACCCACACCTCGCTGCCATCCGGCGTGTAGAACGCTTCGTGAGGTGAGCGGCCAACATACGTCGTGTGTCTGACCGCGTTGGTCCGCGTATCGATGAACGTGACCGAGTTGGAGCCGATGGAGACCACCGCCAGGGTCCGGTGATCGGGCGAGAAGCCCATGCCATGCACCAGCACCTGTCCGCGATAGAGCGGGCTGAAGTTGGCCGGTGCCGGATCGCCCAGTTTGATCACCCCGAGGAGCGTGTTGCTGGCGGGGTCCGTGACCGACACCGTGTTGGAAAATTGCTCCGCCGCATAGACGCGATCCTTGTGGCTGATGGGAATGTCAGGCGAGGCGAGCGATGCGGGAGCTTGGCCGGCGCATGCGATCGGGGCGCACGTCAGGGCCGCCGCGCCAAGTGCGGTGGCAACAAACAGTCGGTGTTTCATCAATCTTCCTGTGGGTGAGTGGTGTGGCCGTGATGCGCCGCGTGGAGTGAGGGCGCAGTCGTGGTCGGGGCGGGTGCAGACGGAGGCAGCGGCTGACCAAGCGCCAGGCGCATCGCGGCAATCTCCTGCTGTTGCGCGATGACGATTTCCTGCGCGATGCGGCGCAGCTGTTCGTTCCGGCCGTAGCGCAGGTAGGCCACGGCCATGTCGATGGCGCCCTGATGATGCGGCGCCATCATCGCCACGAAATCCTGGTCGATGTTGCCGGAGGGCCTGGGGGCCATCCCGTCCATCATCCTCGTCATGGCGACATCGTTTTCAGCAAGGAACGCCTGCTCGACATCGGCTTGGGGCGGCGGTTGCTGCGCAAGCGCAGCGTGCGCACCGATGCCTGACAAGAGCGTGAGAACAGCGAACAGCAACGCGCGCGGGCGATGCTTCAAACGTGACGACATGGGTTCTCCAGGATGCGCGCCGACGGCGTGATAGCGGAGTAAACAAGGCAGGGCGGCGGTTTATTCCCACGCGTCGCAAAGATTTATTTTTCGCTGCACACACAAGCCACGCACGCGTCCCCCAAATGAAAACGCCCCGAACAGGTCGGGGCGTTTCGCTTCGCATTTTGTTGTTGCGCTTCAGGTGACGGTCAACGTTCCATTCATCGTCTCGTGGCCCGAGCCACAGAAGATGTCGCACAGGAAATCGAACGTGCCCGTCTTGTCGGGTGTGAGCGCCAGCCGCACGGTCTGCCCCGGCACCACGTCGGCGCGTACGTTGAAATCCGGAATCGAAAAACCCATCAGGATGTCCTGCCCGGTCAGTTCGAACACGACCGGCACGCCACGCTTGAGCGTGATCTTGTCGGGCGTGAAGGTGAACTTGCGCGCGTGCACGCGGATGACCGTCGGGCCCTCGCCGTGCGCAACGCAGGCAAGCGCTGCGCCTGCGGCGAGCACGGTGAACTGGCGCAGCGCCAAGCGGCGCTTGGGGTTGTGTGCGATGAACGTGCGCATGTCAGGTGGCCTCCGGCGTCTTGTTGATGGTGTTGGCTTCGCTGTTCGCATGGATCGGCTGCTCGGCCAGCGCCCAGGTGGCGGCATCGTGCTTGCCGTGCTCGGTGATGCTGCGCCAGCCGAGGCCGCGATACGGCGCGGCGGCATCCCACGGGATCGGGTTCCGTTTGGCCTGCGAGCCCGGGGCGGGCGGTGCAGGCAGCGGGAACATCAGCGAGCGCGCCGAGTGGTGCGCAATGTGCCCAGTCATGTGGTGGTGTTCCTGGTGGATGTGGCCGTAGAACACCGTCACGTTCGGGTGCGGCATCAGCAAGTCGATGACCTGCTGGCCGTCGCGCGTGGCCCAGTCCCATTGTGGGTACAGATCGAACAGCGGCCGGTGCGTGAACACGACGATGGGCGTGTGCGCCGGCACGGAGCGCACATCGGCCGCCAGCCACGCGATCTGTGCCTCGCCCACGCGCGCGGACGGGTCTGACACGTTGTCGACGGCGATGAAGTGCACGCCCTTGTGATCGAACGAGTAATGCGTGCGGCCGAAGAGTTCGATATAGGCCTCGCCGTTGTCGAGCGAAGCGTCGTGCTCGCCCGGCATGTAATGCACCACCGGCACCTTGATCTGCGCGGCAATGTCGCGAAACTCGGCCAGCCGCTTGCGGCGTTCGGCAGGGTCGTCGCTGATGTGGCTGAGGTCGCCCGTGAAGATGACGAAGTCCGGCGCGGGCGACAGCGCGTTCACCGCCGCAATCGCCTTGGGTAGCGTGCCCTGCGAATCGGGGTTGGGCGCGCCCTTGAAGCCCCAATGCGTGTCGGATAGCTGCACGAAGTAGAAATCGTCTGGCTTGGCGCCGGCGGCGCGCGTGGTGGCCGCCATCGCCTGCCAGCCGGGCAGGCCCCATGCGTACACCAGACCGCCGACCGCGGCCAGTTGCAGGAACTGGCGTCGTCCGGGTTGCTTGCTCATGGGTGTCCCCTGCAATAGATGGCTGAGTTGGGTATCGACCCGGCACGATGGAAATGGAAGAAGCGCCGGTCCTGCCTGTCATACCGACCGGGGTGCCCGCGTATTCCACGAGATTCGCGTTTCCACAAAATTTCTTCGGCGCGGGAATAAACTGGATTGCACCCCGGTATACGAAGGTCAACTGCCTCCAGGCCGCCATGCCCGACCTGCCAGACCCCACGCTCGATCTGCCCACCGACGCGCAGCGCTTTGCGCAGGCGGTGTTGCCGCATGTCGATGCCGCCTACAACCTGGCGCGCTGGCTCTCGGGCGACGCGCAAGACGCCGACGACATCGTCCAGGAAGCGTGCCTGCGCGCATTCCGGCTGTTCGGCGGGTTTCGCGGCGGGGATGGACGCCCGTGGCTGCTCGCCATCGTGCGCAACACGTGGTTCTCGGAGTGCGCGCGCCGAAAGCAGGCCCCGGCCCAGCCGTGGGACGACGATGCAGCAGCAGGACAGGCGCACGACGACAGCGCCAGCTACGGCATCGACCCCGCCGCGCTGCTCGCCCGCATCGACGATGTGCGCCGCGTGCATGCCGCGTTGGCGCAATTGCCGGTGCCGTATCGCGAGGTGCTCGTGTTGCGCGAGCTGGAAGACCTTCCGTACCGCGACATTGCCGCCGTGGTCGACGCGCCCATCGGCACGGTCATGTCGCGGCTGGCGCGTGCGCGGCAGCAGCTCGCACGCCTGTTGACGGAAGACAACGCACCCCCGCGCACGAACGTGACGCCCATCCGCGCAACGGGCGGTATGGGAAACAGCACCAAGGAGTCCCGCCATGAACTGTGACGACATCCGCGCGCTGCTGGCTGCCCGCGCCGATGGCGAACTCGGTGCGGCCGACAGCCTGCGCATGGAAGCGCACCTGACCACGTGTGCCGCTTGCACCGACATCGCTGCGCGCCACGATGGCGTGGTGCGTGTGCTGCGCCAGGGGCTGCGTGCGCCGGCGGTGTACATGAAGGCGCCGGCGGGTTTGAGCGCGCGCGTCTTGCATGCCGTGCAGGCCGAGGCCGGCGTGCGGGCCGAACCGGCTGCCACGCGCACGCCGCGCCCGGCGGCATCGCCATGGCAGCACTTGGCCAATTGGTTGATCACGCCATCCCGCGGGCTCGGCTTGGGGCTGGGAGCCGGCGCGCTGGCGGCGGTGGCGCTCGGCGTGGGCGTGCTGGTTGGGCGGCCCGACACGGCTGCACTCACCGCGCACGACATCACCGCCAGCCATGTGCGGGCGTTGCTGGGCGCGCGGGAGACGGACGTGTTGTCGAGCGACCGGCACACGGTCAAGCCGTGGTTCAACGGCCGCATCGACTATGCGCCGCCTGTTGCTGACCTTGCCGCACACGGTTTCCCGCTCATCGGCGGCCGGTTGGACTACATCGACGGACGTCCGGTGGCGGTGCTGGTCTACCGCTCAGCGCAGCATCCCGTCGACTTGTACGTGCGGCCCGAGGCGGGCGGCGATACCGAGCCCGCGCTGCGCACCGAGCGCGGCTACCAGCTGATGTTCTGGCGCAGCGCCGGCATGGGCTACTGGGCCATCACCGATGCGTCTGCCGACGTGGTGCAGGCGTTTGCCCGGGCCGTGCGCGGCGGATGAAAAAAGCGGTCAGGTTTCCGCAAGCTGCTGTCTTTTGAGCACAAAGGCTTCAAAAGCGGCCGCGGGCACCGGCGGGCAGAAAAGGTGGCCCTGGCCGTAATCACAGCCCGCTGCCACCAGGATCGCCTTCTGCTCCTCGGTCTCGATGCCCTCGGCAATGACCTTGATGCGCAGTGCGTGCGCCATGCTGACGATGGCGCTGCACAGTGCGATGTCTTTCGGGTCATGCGCGAGGCTGCGCACGAATGACTGGTCGATCTTGATGTAGTCGATGTCGAAGCGTTTGAGGTACGACAGCGACGAATACCCCGTACCGAAATCGTCGAGCGCGATGTCGATGCCCGCGCGCCGGAATTCGTGCAGGTGTTCCATCACCTCTGCACTGTCGGCCATCAGTGAGCCCTCGGTAATTTCAACGACGAGGCTGTGCGGCGCAAGCCCCCGGCGCTCCACCACCTTCGGCCACGATTCGGTGCCCGACTGGTGCGCGCGGAACTCCAGCGGCGATTTGTTCACCGACACCTGCAGCGTGTTGTCGAGCGTGGCGTGCCAGTGTGCGAGCCGGTCCAGCGCCTGGTTCAGCACCCATTTGCCGATCTCGACGATCAGCCCGCTGTCTTCGGCCACCGGAATGAAATCCGCCGGATCGATCTCGCCCCGCACGGGATGCGTCCAGCGGATCAGCGCCTCCGCCTTGCGGACCTTCCCCGTGACCAGATCGACGATGGGTTGGTAGTGCACCGCAAGCTGGCCGTGCGCGAGGGCCACCCGCAAGTCGCTGGTCACGCGCAGGCGTTCCTGTTCGGCACGCTGCAAGGCCGGGGTGAAGACGGCCCACTGGTTGCGCCCGGCGCTCTTGGCCGCAAACATGGCCTGGTCTGCGCACACGAGCAACGATTCAGCGGTGTCGGCATCGCGCGGATACAGCGCTACCCCGATGCTGGCCGACACTTCCACGCTTTCTTCGCCCAGCTGCAACGGCGCGGCAATGCGCGTGAGCAAGCTGCGGATGATGGGTGTGGCCGCTGCGGCATCGGGCAGGTCCGGCAGGATGATGGTGAACTCGTCGCCAGCCAGCCGCGCGACCGTATCGGTGCCGCGCACGATGGCCGAGATGCGCCGGGCGATCTCCTTGAGGAGGATGTCGCCCTGGTCATGGCCGAGCGAGTCGTTCACTTCCTTGAAACGGTCCAGATCGATGAACAGCAACGCCAGTAGTGTCGACGTCTGGCGCGCCCGCGCAATCTCCTGGCGCAGGCGGTTGTAGAACATGTGCCGGTTGGGCAGATCGGTGAGCGCGTCGAAGTTGGCCTGCCGCCAGATGACCTCTTCGGCGCGCTTCTTCTCCGTCATGTCGTGGATGAGCGCAACGCGGCGTGGCTCGCCCAGCGTGCTGTCTGCAAACGTGTCGATGGTGAGCAGCGCGGGGAACTCGCTGCCGTCCTTGCGGCGGATCAGGTACTCGCCGCTCCACGTGCCTCTGGTGGACACGCCCTCGCGCATGGCGTCGATGACGGCGCGCTCGTTGCATTCGGAGCGGATCGCGTCGCTGGACTGGCCCTTGAACTCCTGCGCCGAATAGCCCGTGGTGACGGTAAAGGCCGGGTTCACGTCGATCACGCGCCCGTCGAGCGTCATCACCATCATTGCTTCGCTGCTCGATGCATAGACCATGGACGCCAGGCGCATGTCTTCCATGTGCCGCTTGCGCTCGGCTCCCTGGTGGCGCAGCGTGAAATACAGCAGCGCGAGAAGCAGGGTGGAGCCTGCCGCCTCGACCAGCGCGGTGCGCCGATAGCCGTCGTAAGGCGCCAGCACCGAGACGACCGACTCGCCCACCAGGAAGTACAGCCCGATCTCCGGCACATGGTGATAGCCGATGATGCGCTCCACTCCGTCGGTGCCCGACACCACGCGGTAGCTGCCGGTGTCCTGCGCACCGGGCTTGTTGAACTGCCGGCGGCGCGGCGGCTTTTCGATACCTGCAGTCGGGTTCGGCACGCGGGCCAGGATCTGACCGGACTCGCGGATGATGGTGGCAGCCCCGTCCTTGCCGATGGCGAGCGTATTGGCAAAGCTCGCGAACTGTTCCGGGCTGACCGACACCACCACGACGCCAGCAAACTGGCCCGCCCTGAGGATGGGGCGCGTGAACTGGATTGACCACTTTTTCGAGACCTTGCCCTGCACCGGGTCGCTGATGAACAGCACGTCGCGTCCGCCGGATTCCTTGTGCACGCGAAAGTGCTCGCGCTGGCTCAGGTCGAGGCGTTCTGTCGTGGGGCCGATGCTGGAGTAGACGAGCATCCCGTTCTCGTCGATCACAGCCACCTGGAAGGTCAGGTCGCGCACGGCTTCCTGCCGCTCGTGGATCACGTGGTCGAACACGTCGCGACCGGATAGCCAGCTCGCGCGCAGATCGAGCAGGAATTCGGACACGCGCCGCACGCTGCCGAGCGAGTACTCGCCAAATGCCCGTGCTTCGACCTGCGTGCGCGCCTGCGCATCACGGATCAGCCGGTCGCGTTCTTGTGTGAGTTGATGGAACGTGAACGTCCAGATGAACAGCAGGACCACCGCCGCCCCGATGTTCAGCGGCGACAGCAACCTCTGCCGCCATCCTTGCCGCGGCGTTGTCTCGGTCGTGCTATCAGAAGAAGCCTTCGATTGCTCTGCGGGCATCCCCACTCCAGCGTTTACGTGTCCAGTTGCCTAGGGCACGCGCGCAGCGTGCCTCGGTGTCGGCAATTCATGTGCCTCTCACTCTATATCGGAGCGGGCCCCATGTGTCTTAACCCGACCGTGGTAGCAGGGCAGCAGGAGCGCAATCGTTTGCTGGGGGCAGGTAAAACCCGGACTTACACTTGATTGCTGTTTGTGCGGCGCAACGCGTGCAGAGAGGCGCCGCGCGGCCGGAGGCACGCGGGCGCCGACGGGGTCAGCGTTCGTAAAACACGGCCTGTTTGTCTGCCATGTCACGCAACAGGGCAGGGGGCGCAAAGCGACGGCCGTGTTCTGCCGCGAGCCGGTCGCACAGCTCGACAAAGGCGCTCACCCCCATGCGATGGATATGCGACACAGGCCCCCACGGAATGCCGGGAACCCCAACCCAGCAGCGCGCCCACATCGGCATCGCGCGGATCGGTCACCACGCGCTCATCCAGGCATCGCGCCGTTTCCACGGCCTGCACGGTGATGAGGCGGTCGACCAGCGTCTCACGTCGGGCTGCGTGGCGGCTTGGGGGTATTCGGTCGCCAGCCCGGGCCACAGCATCTTCTTGCCGCCTTCCGGATAGTCGTAGAAGCCGCGGCCCGCCTTGCGGCCGATGCGGCCCAGCGCCACCATGCGCTCGGCCACAGCTTCGCCCGGGCGCTCGATGTAGGCAACGCCCAAGTCGGCGCGGGTCTGCTGGTTGACCTTGTGGATCAGTTCGCTCGAAACCTCGTCGATCAACGCAAGCGGCCCCACCGGCATGCCGGCCAGCAGCCCGGCGTTTTCGATCAGCGCAGGCGCCACGCCTTCGGCGAGCATCGCCAGGCCTTCGAGCACGTAGGTTGAAAACACGCGGCTCGTATAAAAGCCGCGGCTGTCATTGACGACGATGGGCGTCATGCCGATCGCCTTGACGTAATCGAGCGCCTGCGCAAGCGTCGCCCGCGTGGTCTGCCGGGCGACGATCACCTCCACCAGCGGCATCTTGTCGACCGGCGAAAAGAAATGCAGCCCGATGAAGTTGCCTGGGCGCTGGCTTGCTTCTGCCAGACCGGTAATCGGCAGCGTCGATGTGTTGGACGCGAAGATGGCATCGGGCGACAGCACCGCCTCGGCCTGGCGTGTCACGTCGGCCTTGATGTCGCGTTGCTCGAACACCGCTTCAACAACGAGCCCCGCGCCGTCCAGGTCGGCGTAGGACGTCGTGGGTTGGATACGCGCGAGCAGCGCTTCGGCCTGGTCGGCATGCAGGCGGCCGCGCTGTACCTGTTTCTCGACGAGCTTGCGTGAATAGTCTTTACCGCGTTCGGCGGCTTCTTGCGTGGTGTCGAGCAGCACGACGGGCAACCCTGCCTTGGCGGTGACGTAGGCGATGCCGGCGCCCATCATGCCGGCGCCCAGCACACCGATCTTGGCGTAGCGCCGCGCGGGCACATCGGCGGGGCGTGCGGCCAGTTTGTTGGCGGCGTTCAGGCTGAAGAAGAGGGTCCGGATCATCGCCCGTGCCTCCGGCGACAGCACCGCCTGCACGAAGTAGCGCGCCTCGGTCTTGAGGCCCGTATCGAGATCGGTGATGAGCCCTTCATATACGCACGACAGGATGCTCGCCGCGGCCGGATAGTTGCCGTAGGTTTTCTGGCGCAGCATGGCGTTGGCTGCCGTGAATAGCTGCTGCACGGCGGGGCTGGCGATGCCGCCGCCGGGCACCTTGTAGCCCTTGATGTCCCACGGTTGCTGCGCGCGGGTCTGGCCTTCACCCAGCAGCCACGTGCGCGCAGCATCGGCTTCTTCGCCTGCATTGACGACCGCATCGAGAATGCCGAGCTTGAGCGCGTCTGCCGCCTTGATGCGCTTGCCTTCAAGCAGCATCGGCAGCGCCTTCTGCACACCAATCAAGCGCGGCAGACGCTGCGTGCCGCCGCCGCCCGGCAAAAGGCCGAGCGTGACTTCGGGCAGGCCGAAGCGCGCGCGGGCGTTGTCGGCGGCCACGCGGTAGTGGCAGGCCAGCGCAATCTCCAGCCCGCCGCCCAGCGTCGAGCCCGGCAGCGCGGTGGCCACCGGCTTGCCGCAGGTTTCCAACTTGCGCAGCATGCGGTGCAGTTCGCACGTGCGTTCAAACAACGTGGCTGCATCGTCGCTGGCCTGCAGCCATTCAAGGTCGCCGCCGGCAATGAAGTCCGCCTTGGCGGAGGTGACGAGAATGCCTTTGACGCTGGCATCGGCGCATACGCGGTCGATGGCGGCAAAGAAGGCGGCGCAGGTTTCGCCGTTGAGCACGTTCTGTGCACGGCCCGGCTGGTCCCACGTGAGCGTGGCGATGCCGTCGGTGTCGATGGTGATGTCGATCATGTCAGCACGCTCCTTAAACGCGTTCGATGATGGTGGCGGTGCCCATGCCGGCACCGACGCACAACGTGGCCAGCCCCGTGTTCGCGCCACGCCGTTCCAGTTCGTCGAGCAGCGTGCCGAGAATCATGGCGCCCGTGGCGCCGAGCGGATGGCCCATCGCAATGGCGCCGCCGTTGACGTTGATGCGGTCATGCGGCACGGCCAGCACCTCCATGAAGCGCAGCACGACGGAGGCGAAGGCTTCGTTCAGTTCGTACAGGTCGATGTCGGCCGCCGACATGCCGGCGCGCTTGAGTGCCTTCTCGGCCGCGTACGAAGGGCCGGTCAACATGATCGACGGCTCCGAGCCGATGCTCGCAAAGCTGCGGATGCGCGCACGCGGTTTGAGGCCCGCGCGCTTGCCGGCCTCGCGGCTGCCGATCAATACGGCTGCGGCGCCATCGACGATGCCCGAGCTGTTGCCCGCGTGATGCACGTGTTCGATGCGTTCCAGTTCGGGATAGCGCTGGCGGATCACAGCGTCAAAGCCGTATTGCTCGCCCAATTCCGCAAACGACGGTTTGAGCTGCGCGAGTGTGTCGACGGTCGTCTGCGGGCGAATCATCTCGTCGCGGTCGAGGATGGTCAGGCCGTTCTGGTCGCGCACCGGCACGATCGAACCCGTGAACCACCCGGCCGTGCTGGCTGCGTGAGCACGGCGGTGGCTCTCGGCGGCATAGGCGTCGACGTCATGACGGCTGTAGCCCCACTTGGTGGCGATGGTGTCGGCCGACACGCCTTGCGGCACGAAGTACAGCGGGATGGCGGCGGCCGGATCCACCGGCCACGCGCCACCGCTGGCACCCATCGGCACGCGCGACATGCTCTCCACGCCGCCGCCGATGGCGAAGTCGCTCTGCCCGGCCATCACCTGCGCAGCGGCCATGTTGCAGGCCTCCAGGCCCGAGGCGCAGAAGCGGTTGATCTGCACGCCGGCCGTCGTCTCGGCATAGCCGGCGGACAGGACTGCCACGCGGCCGATGCACGCGCCTTGTTCGCCCACGGGTTCCACACAGCCGAGCACGACGTCGTCCACCAGTGCCGTGTCGAGCTGATTGCGGTCTCGGATGGCGCGCAGTGCGGTTGCGGCCAGGCGCAGCGGCGTGACACCGTGCAGGCTGCCGTCCTTCTTGCCCTTGCCGCGCGGGGTGCGAACGGCGTCGTAGATATAGGCTTCCATAGCGTTGCGTCCTGAAGGTCGTGCTCGTTAAAGGGTGCGGGCGATCAGCTCTTTCATGATCTCGTTCGTGCCGCCGTAGATCTGCTGCACGCGCGAGTCTGCCCAAGCGCGGGCGATGGGGTATTCCCACATGTAGCCGTAGCCGCCGTGCAGTTGCACGCAGCGGTCCATCACCTTGAATTGCAGGTCGGTGGTCCAGTACTTGGCCATCGATGCGGTGGCGGCATCGAGCTTGCCGGCCAGCTTGAGCGCGATGCACTGGTCGACGAACACACGGCCGATCTGCACTTCGGTTTTCAGTTCTGCCAGCGCGTGGCGCGCGGTCTGAAAATCGAGGATGGATTTGCCGAAGGCCTGGCGCTCGCGCACGTAGCGCAGCGTCCATTCGAGCGCGCCCTCGGCCGAAGCGATGGCGCCGATGGCGATCTGCAGGCGCTCCCACGGCAGTTCCTGCATCAGGTACGCAAAACCGCGATGCTCTTCGCCGAGCAGGTTGGCGGCCGGCACGCGCACGTTGTCGAAGAACAGCTCGGCGGTGTCCTGCGCCTTCATGCCGACCTTCTTCAGCCGCTTGCCCTTGCTGAAGCCGTCCATGCTGGTGTCGACGACAAAGAGGCTCGTGCCCTTGGCGCCGCCTTCGGGCGTGCTGCGCGCCACGACGATCACCACGTCCGCGTGCCAGCCGTTGGTGATGAAGATCTTTGATCCGTTGAGCACGTAATGGCTGCCGTCGCTGCTGCGCGTGGCGGTGGTGCGCACGCCTTGCAGGTCGGAGCCCGCGCCGGGTTCGGTCATGGCAATCGCGCCGATCATCTCGGCGCTCGCCAGCTTGGGCAGGTAGTGCTGCTTCAGCGCCTCGCTGCCGTAGTGCAGCAGATACGGCGCGACGATTTCCGAATGCAAGCCGAAGCCCAGGCCCGTGGCGCCCGTGCGGGCAATCTCCTCGATCAGCACCGTGCTGTAGCGGATGTCGGCCCCGCGCCGCCATAGGCCTCGGGCATGCTGGCGCAGTGGTAACCGGCGGCGGCCGCTTTTTCCCAGATGGCGCGGTCGACGTAGCCCTGGTCTTCCCAGCGCTCGTGGTGGGGCAGGACTTCGGCGTCGATGAAGCGGCGGACGGATTCACGGAAGGTGTCGTGTTCAGCATCGAACAGCGTGCGGGCAATCATGGCGGCTCCGGAATGGGCGGCGGATGGGTTGCCGTATTTCAACAAGGCCGCGACAATTCCGGTTGATCCGGATCGCCACTTTCTTGATATGAAGCGCCAGCCGAAAGCTGCCTCCAAACGCGCCGGTTTGCACACGCGGGCGCGTATCGCCATCCTCCTGCCGCCGCGCCTGTTTGCCGGTTATGTGTTTCTCACGCAGGAGATGCTGCTGATTGCCGGCACCATGCAGGCGCGCAGCGTGGATGTGATGGGCAGCCGGCTCTTCGATATCGATGTGTTGTCAGCCGATGGGGCGGCCGTCCGAAGCTTTGGCGATATGCCTGTGCCCGCCACCGCCGCGCTGACCGAAGCGCCTTACGACGTCGTGATCGTGCCCGCACAGTTCGCCCCGGAGGCGACATTGGATGCGGAAGAAGCGCGCCTCGCCGAGTGGCTGCGCAGGCGCTATGACGCTGGCGCCTTGGTCGTTGGCATGAACGCGGCGCCGCTGTTCGCCAAGGCTGGATTGCTGGATGGTTGTAGAGCGACGGGGCTGGCGAGCGAGCGCGCCTGGTTTGCACGGCATTTTCCCAACGTGCATTACACGCCCGACCGGCCGCTTGCGGTGGATGGCCGCATCATTACCGTCAGCGGCATCAACCCTGCCGTGGACGCCTGCGCGTACGTCATCGATCACTGCCGCGGGGCCGGCGCATCGCGGCGGATGCTGCGCACGGCGCTCACGCAATCCCTGCCGTCATACGAACACATGGCCGTATGGACGGCTCAGTTCAAGCGCCACGGCGATGCGGCCATGCTCGCCATCCAGGACATCGTCGAACGGGAACTGGCAGCGCCCCAACGCTGGCGGAGCTGGCGGCCCAGGCAGCGATGAGCGAGCGCAGCTTGACGCGCCGCTTTGCCGCCGCCACCGGCAGCAACCTGCGGCGCTACGTGGCGACGCTGCGGCTGGAGCTGGCCGCGTTTCTGCTGCGAACGGGCCGCCAGCCGCTCGACCATATTGCCGATGAATGCGGCTACGGCAGCGTCAGCGCACTGAGTCGCGCGTTTTCTGCCGGCCGCGGTTGCAGTCCGCTGCAATACCGGGCGCAGCATCGCCCCCGCTGAAGTTTCACGGACGCAGCAGATCGAAGCCGGCCAGCAACACCACACCCGAGAGCGCGGTCAGCGGCAGCGAATGTTGGCCAAAGTACAGTAACGCGGCGGCCAGCCAACTGGCCGCGAAGAAAGCGCTCATGCGGTTCATGATGTCACCTGATCGTTGTTGGGTGGGGAGCGGTGCGGCCGGCACATTTACGCGTGCTGGTAGCGGTATTCCTGCGTCTTGCCGCCGTAGCCGTAAGCTGCGGCGCGAACGTCCTGCACATAGATATAGCTCTCTTCGTGCAGATTGCCGAGCAGCTCGGCAAAGGCCGTGAACGCCGCGGCGATGTACTGCGCCTTCTCGGCCTTGGTATTCGTTTCGTCCGTCACCTTGATGTCGAAATAGACGCTGTTCTTGCCTTGTGCGGCCAGCGTCTGCCCGCCGACGATCCAGTCTTCGGGGTCGACATAGTCGATGGCAATAGCGGTTACCTTCGGGTCTTTGCCGAGGATGCGGGAGGTGAGTTCGAGCAAGGTGCCGGCGATCTTCTGCGTCATTTCTGCAGAACGTTTGGCGCTGACTTTGACGTTGAGGATGGGCATGATGGTTTCTCCTGTTAGTTAGCAATGCAACTACATGGCCAAAAAAATGGACGCTCATGTCAGGGTAGAGCGCACACCTCGGATCTTCGTCACCGTATCGGTGAATTCGGTACTGCCCAGCACGCGCTTCAACCTTGCGGTGACGGCGCCGCTGGCCTCGTTCAACGCCGCACCGATCTTGACGGCTTCCGGCGTCGGGAAAATGGCGGTCTCGCGGCCGTCGGCTTCCGTCTTGCGACGTTCGATCAGGCCCTTGCTTTCCAGCCCATCCAGCGCGCGCGTTGCCGTGGGGCGCGTGACGGACATGGCTTCCGACAACTCGCTTTGCAGCATGCCCGGGCGGTCGACGATCGCACGGAGCATGAAGCCTTGCGGCGGCGTGAGATCGAACGGCGCAAAGGCGTCTGCCCAGACGCGGTCGAGCTTGCGGGCCAGGGCGGTGGTGTTGAAGTAGAGGCAGTGGTCGAACATGGTGAGGTGGATGGTAGGGGAGGATGGTTAGATATGCAACTTGTGTTTTTGTTGGTGGTCCACCCCTTTCGTTCCCTGCCGGGACCGACTTACTTTTCTTTGTCTTGCCAAAGAAAAGTAAGCAAAAGAAAGGCGCGCCCGAGATGGCGACCTCCTTGGATTTGTGTCGCGGGGAGGGGAAGGAGCCAAATTCGCTGCGCTCGACAAGGCTCCTTCCTTTTCCTCCCCGCAACAAAAATCCAAGGCGCCATCTAGGGCTCAACGTCAAAGAAAAAGGCCAACCCGTCGCGCGGTTGGCCTTTGTCGTTTGGGCTTGTGCCCAGACGGTTTGGCTGTTGTCCTTTGACTTTCCTGCCCTAGATGGCGCCTTCAATTTTCGTAAGCGGGCGGAAAAAAGGCGGGGAACTGTTTGAGCGCAGCGAGTTTGCCTCCCCTCCCTCCCTGCGACATAAATTCAAGGGGAAGTCGCCATCTCGGGCGCGCATTTTTGCTTACTTTCTTTGGGCAAGACCAAAGAAAGTGAGTCAGCCCCGCAGGGGATGAAACAAGGGGCGCACCAACAACACCAGAACAAAAACAAAAACAAAAACAAAAAAATCAAAAATAAACCGTAGCACTAGCCCTAACCGTCCGAGGCGCCCCCTGCACCAGAATGAACCCCAACTTGGCAACCAGTACTTCTCATTCGTCAGGTTGTCGACGTTGAACCGCAACGTCACCGGCTTGCCGCCCACCTTGGTCGAATACCGCGCCCCCACATCAAACGTGTGATACCCCGGCACGATGTTGCTGTTGTCCGCTTCAAGCGCCGAGTTGCCGACGTACTGGCCACCCGCCGACAGCACGAGCCCAGGCACCGGCGGCACGGCATATTCCACATAGGCCGTCGCCTTGAAGCGCGGTGAGCCGTAGGCGCGTTTGCCCAGGACGGAGGCATCAGACTCCGTGTTCTCGGAATTCATGAACAGCACCCCGCCCAGCAGCGTCCAGTCCCGCGCGAGCTTGCCACGCGCGCTCAATTCGAGCCCGCGATAACGCGTCATGCCGTCTTGCGTATAGACGTTGTCCGGCCGCAGATACGCCAGCCCGCGCTGCACCTGGAACAGCGCCGCGCCGAATGTCCAGTCGTGGAGTTCCGCCTTGGCGCCGACCTCGATCTGCTTGCTCTTGAGCGGCCCGAATACCGTGCCGGCGTTAAGTGCGGTGATTGGTGCGGTGGCGCCGGCTTCAAGCGATTCCACATAGCTCGTGTACAGCGTCACCGGCTGCACGGGTTTGAACATGAGCGCCAGCGTGGGCGTGATCGGCTCGCGGGTGTATTTGGCCGAGGTGCTGCCGTCGGCGTTGTAGCCGGTCTGGTTGAAGCGCGTGTAGCGCAACCCGCCCAGCACCGACCAGTGCTCGTTGAACTTGGCCGTATCGCTCGCAAAGACGGACGTCTGGTCGATCCGGGATGTGCGAGCCAGACCGTCGGACGCGGGCACCCGCATCGGTGTCGCCCCGGACGACACGAACGCCGACGTGTCGTACAGGTTGCCGGTGCCGAGCAGCGTGGAAGCAAAGCCGCCCGTGGCTTGCGTGAGGCTCTGCCACGAGGTGCCGAAGACGAGTTCATGCTCGATCGGGCCCGTGCGCACCTTGCCGTTGGCCATGACCTGCGCCTGGCTGTACTGGTAGCGCTGGTACGAGCTGTACTGCAGCTCGCTGAAGTTGCCCGCGTTGTCCGTCAGCTGGATCGCGCTGTCGGCATTGCCTCGGTTCTGCTGCGTGTAGCGATAGGCGGCGCGCACGTTCCAGTCTGGCGTGGCGGCCCAGTTCAGTTCGGTGCCGACGGATTTGATTTCGGTCTCGTAATACGACCCGCGCGACGACACGCGTTGGCTGCCGTCAATCGCGCGCGGCGTGCGCACGAACTCCGTGACCGGCACGCCAAAATCCTGGCCGGGGATGATGCCGTAGTAGGCGCCCTGCACGTTGCGCTGCATGTACAGGCCGTCGAACGACCACTGCAGATCGGGCGTGATGCGCGCATCAAGTGCGAGCGATGCGGAGTCGCGTTTGATATGGCCGCCGTCGACAAAGGTGTCGCCTTCTTCATGCACTACACCCAGGCGCGCGCCCAGGGCCTTGGTCGGGCCGAACCGTCCGCCGACATCGAGCGATTCCTTCAGCGTGCCGCCGCTGGTAAAGCCGAACGTCGCGCTGCCGCCAAAGGTGTTGGTCGGGCGTTTGGTCACGAAATTGGCGATGCCGCCCGGCGTGCCAAAGCCATACATGAAACCCGACAGGCCCTTGAGCAGTTCCACGCGTTCGAAGTGTTCGAGCGGCACATCGCTGCCCCAGTTGGGGACGGCCAGACCGTCGACCTTGTAACCCTCCAGCAGGTCGAGCTGCAGGCCGCGGATCGTGATGTTCGACGCCTCGCCGATGTAGCCGTCGTTGTTGGCGGTGACCGCCGGATCGCCCTTGAAAACCTCGCCGATGGTCTGTGCCTGACGGTTCTGGATCAGCTCCTGCGTGGCAACGTTGATGGTGAACGGCGTATCGAGCACGGCCTTGTCGCCCAGTGCGCCGGTGCTGGCCTGCTTTGCACCATAGGCGGCCGATTTGCCGGCGGTGACTTGCGTGGCGGGCAGGTCGACCTGCGTGGTGCTCTGCTGCGCGTAGGCTGATGCACCTGCGCCCATGGCGGCAAAAGCCACTGCGAGCCTGCGTACCAGCGGCGTCGGGCGAAGGCGGTTGATGGAACGGCGTGAAGCGGGTGGTAAAGCAGCGGCTCGCATGATCAGCTCCCCTGAATCAATGTTGTGTGCAGGCGTGCGCAGTCGCGTGCATGCCGACGGGCGGCATGCGCGAGTCCTGTGCGGGTGGTTGTGGTTTCTTGGTGCGGAGCGTGTGGAGCTACGGCTCTCTGGCGACGCTCGGATGCAGGTCGTTGCCGACGCGCGATTCGCGCACCGGCATGGCCCAGACGGAATCGGGCGCACCGCGGCGCGCCCGGCGCAGCGTCGCACGCGCAAGGCCGACAAAGCCGCACGCGAGCGCCAGTGCGCCCAGGTCGAAGCCGGCCACCATCCAGTCGCCACGCGCCATCGTGCGCAGCAGGTGGTCGCCAGTCACGACGGCGTTGGTGACGGGGGCAAGCACAGCCGCGATGGCGGCAGCGCTCAGCAGTTCGACGGCGCCGCGCGCTGGTGGCCGCAGCATCGCCCAGGCCATCGCCGCGAAGAACACGGTGTAGTACGTCACGCCCGCCGAGCGCTCCGGCCACAGCAGCGCCGCTGGGAACGTCGCCATCACGCCGACGCAGCATCCGACGCACACGCCCACCGTGGCGCGGGCCAGCAGTTGATGCAGACGCGGTTGTTCTGCCTTGCGCTGCTTGCGGCGCGATTCGATCCACAGCAGGTTGCCCGAGTAGAAGACGAAGGCCCCTGCCAGGCCCATCACCAGATAGGCGAGACGCAAGGCGATGTCGCCGTAAGTACCGAAGTGCAAGCCGTAGACGAGGCTGTAGAGGGCGTGATTGGTGTCGCGCGCATCGGGCGTCTGGTTGCCGACGAGCTTGCCGCTGTTGGGTTGGTCGGCCGCTGCGTGAATTGCCACCGAGCCGTAGTCGCCGACCGCGCGTGTGCTGCTGCCGCGTAATTCCGCCACGGCATTCGCATCGCCAATCTGCTGGTAGTGGATCGACTTGACGGTGAAATTCGGGCCGGCTGCCTCGCGTGCACGGGCCAGCAGCTGCTCGGCCGGCAGCATGGGCGCGGCGCGCTTGGCGGCCACCACCGTGCCCGCCGCCGTGGTCACACGCGGCACCGCGTCGAACAGCTTGCCGTTGAGCGCCACGGTGTTGAACACGGTCATCAGCACGATGCTCAGACACAGCACCGGCGCGGTGATCGCAAAGATCAGGTGGAAGGGCAGGCTGAACAGTCCGAGCACGTTGTGCATGTCCATCCAGAAGCGCTTGAGGTTGCGCCCCGGGCGCACGGCCAGCAGATCCTTCTTCAGGCGCGGCAGGTGCAGCAGCACGCCCGAAATGAGCGCCACGCCGTAGAGCACCGAGATGACGCCCATGAAGTACATGCCCGGCTCTTCCAGCCCCAGCGAGTAGTGCAGCCGGTTCAGGAAATTGGCCAGCTCGCCCTTCGAGGGTTCGATCGACAGGTCTTTCGGCGAGGTCTTGCCGGCCGCCAGCCCACTGCCGGTCGTCATCTGCCAATCGCCCTTGCTGTTCTGCCAATACGCCGAGAATTCCGGTTCGCCCTCGTTCGGGAAGATGACGTACGCGCTGGCCGCAGCGGCCGGATGCGTGCGCACCAGCGTGTTCACGAAGCGGTCGATATCGGCAGGGCTGGTGGCAACCGCCGCACGCTCGGCGCGCAGGGGGTTCTGCCACGCATGCAGCTCTTCATGGAATACCGTGAGCGCACCGGCAAAGAACGCGATGAATAGCGCCCAGCCCGCCATCAGGCCCACCCAGGTATGCAGCGTCTGATACAGACGTAAGGTCGTCGATTTCATGGCGAGGTCAGGTCACCATCAAGCGCGGCAGCCACAGCACGCCGAATGACACGGCATTGGCGGCCATGAGCACGCCCCACGCACGGGCACTGGTCGGAAACAACACGCTCACGCTGATGATCACCGCCCACAGCGGCAGGCAGGCGAGCAACGCCGCGATGACGCCGCTCTCCCAGCCGCCCGGCAGCCACAGGATCGCCAGCGAGCACAGCGCAATCGACAGCGGCAGCCCCAGCACGGCACCGGCCAGCCACTTCGTGCCCATGCCGTTCATGACTGCGCCTCGCTGCATGCACGCCGTTGTTGCATCCACGCGCCCAACATGGGCCACAGCGACAAGGCCCCCGTGACCACCAGCGCCACGGCGATGACCGCCCCCGCCCGGCCCAGCACGTCGCTCCACAACACCACGGCAATGACCGCCAATGCGGCAGCAACGCTACACAGCACGCGCCCGCGCAGGCGCGAGGCGGGCGCAAGCAGCAGCACTTGGTTGGGCGCGGCTGCATACAGGCAGCCGGCGGCCAGCAGCCCGAGGAGGAGGGCAATACCGTGCATGACAGCCTTCAATTCAATTAAGAACGCAAATGATAATGATTCGTATTAAATTGCACAAGCAGACGCATTTGCGCGTTGCAGTTGGGGGAATTGATGGACTGGGGGAGGGTGCGTCGGCCCTGCCGCCCGCGCGAGTTGGCGAGCGGCACAGGTGGGACAGGGTTACTGCTGCAGGACTTTGTACTCGATCTTCTTAAGCACGCCGTCTGCATCGTCGAAGTAGAACGAGGCGATCTTCTTGGAACCAATCGGAATCCCGACAAACACAACGCCGATCGCCGCGTTTCGCGCGTAACGATAGTTCCAGATGTCGAGACCGCCGGCGGCAGCCTTGTCGCTCGGTGCGCCGAGCTCGAGCGCTACGTCCTCGCGCTTGGCCACGCCAGGGACGAATTGCTTTTGCAACGATTCCTGCGTGGCGTCGGCAATCTTGTCAACGCCCGTTCCACTGCCCACGCTGACCGCGCAGCCGGACAGGGCAAGAGAAAGCGCAATACCGGATACGAGAATGCGAAACATGAAAGTCCTTTTATTGATTGGAGTTGGGAAAGCCGCTTCGATGCCACAGCGCGATTGCCTGCTGCGCTGCCCCCGCACCGATGCGCGCCCGCATCGTAGAGAGAGCGCGCAGAATGCGCATCCCCCAGAACGGCTCGTTCTCCAACAATCTGGGGTGAAACTTTCTAATGTCTCGTCTGACCGATGCTTAATTCGGCGCCGGTGAGCGTCTGCGCGAATGCCGCGCGCCCGGCTGCCAAGTCCTGCAGGACGATGCGCGCTACTGCAGGTTGCCCCAGCGCGGCACGGCGGGCTCGGCGTTGGCCCATTGCCATGTGCTGCCGTTCTGACACGCATAGATCGTGTAACCGGCGCCGGGCGCGTTCTTGGGTGCGAGCGCATCCTGAACGGTCAGGACGGCCTCGCGGCAGGTGGCTAGCGGTGTCGTGAACGTGCGCACGAGCACAACCTGGCCGTGCGCCTTGGTGAAGCCCATCATGCGTTCGAGCGACCAGTTGAGTGAAGGCGTGCTGTCGCTCAACCGTCCGACGGCCATGGCTAGCGCATCCTGCTCGCTGGCGGCCCATTTGCGCGTCGCATATTTGATCGATGCATCGGTCGCGGCGTTGACCGACACCGCCACGCCATAGGCCACCGCCGGGTTGCCCGTGACAGTGCCGGTGGCCACGCCCGCTGCGGCGCCGGTCAACGGCCCGACCGAGGAGCAGCCGGCCATCAAGCCAGCCATCAGGCCGCACACGCTGTAACAACCCAGCGCGCGCGGCTCATTGCAGCGATCCCCATCGCGCCGTGGCCGGTCTGCCGTCGCCCACTTCCATTGCTTGCCGTCATGGCAGATCGAGGCGACGAAGAAGTCGACCTTTGCCGCGCCGTCTTCCATTCCGTCGACGGTAAAAAGGATTTCCTTGCAGTTGATGAGCGGCCCGTTGATCGAACGCGTGACCACCACACGGCCGTGTTCGTCGGGCTCCAAGGGAATGCGGTGCTTGACCTGCCAGTTGCCGACGGCGTTGTCGGCCAGCGCCCCGGCGATCTGCGCGATGTGGTCTTGGGTTTCGGTGTGGACCACGCGTTGGCTGTGCTGCAACGCGGCCCGTGCGCCGGCTTGTACGCCCAAGCCGATGCCGGTGGCCACGGCCGCGTTGTCGGTCACCTTGGCGGCGAGGGCCGCACCGCCGATACCGGCCGCGGCGGTCGTGCCTTCCGACATCAGCGAACTGCAGCCGCTGAGTGCCAACGTGCTCAGGGCGAGCGCGCTGCCCAGCATCCGGGCAGATGCGAACCGTGGTGTGCGCATGTGTGGACTTCCAAATCTGCAACAGAGCGAATTCTAAAGGACGCTGCGGCCCGCAAACGGCGATGCGGCGCGGTTTCTCACAATTGTTTTGAGTTGTGCCGCGCGCACCATCCAGCCTCCTGTCAGCGAGGCACACAGTCTTTTTGCTGGCTTGAATCGATATCGTCCGACATGGAATCGCTTGACATGTGCATATGCACTGATAAACTGCAGCGCATGTCGCAGTTACCTGAAACCCCCAAGTGCACCGCGCTCGCCGTCCGTCAGGCGGCGCGTTATGTCACGCAGCTTTACGACCGCCATCTGGGCGAGGTCGGACTGACGTCGTCGCAGTTTTCGGTGCTCGTCGCAATTGCCACGGCCGCCGCTGAACCGACGATGGCGTCGGTGGCCGAAGCCTTGGTGATGGATCGAACCACCCTCGTGCGCGCCCTGCAACCGATGCAGCGCGATGGTTTGCTCGTCCAGAAGGCCGCATCCACAGGACGTGCGACGGCGTTGCATCTGACGCCACGGGGGCTGGCGCTGCTCAAAGCCGCCGAGACGCATTGGCGGGCGGCCCAGCAGGAGATTGACGACAAATTCGGGGCTGAACGGGCCAGCGCGCTTCGCGAAGCCCTGTTTGCCCTCACCACGACTTGAACCCGCGCCGGGCAACGGCGCATTTTTTTGCAGTAAAACTGTGCATATGCACATATGGAGATCGACATGGATATCAAAGGCAAGACCATTCTTGTGACGGGCGCCAATCGTGGCTTGGGACGGCAGTTCACGCAGGCGCTGGCCGCCGGTGCGGCCAAGGTCTATGCGGGTGCCCGCGACCCGCAGTCCGTCACGCAGCCGGGCGTAGAGGCCGTGCGCCTCGATGTGACCGACGCGGAGTCGATCACCGCCGCAGCAGCAGCGCTGACGGACGTTGATGTGGTCATCAATAACGCAGGCATCATGCAGCCGGCATCCTTGCTTGCCTCCGGCGACATCGGCGCGATCCACAGGATCTTCGACGTGAACGTGTGGGGCCTGCTGGCTGTCACGCAGGCGTTTGCGCCGGTGCTCAAGCGCAATGGCGGCGGCGTCGTTGTGAACGTGCTGTCGGTGCTGAGCTGGGTGGCGCTGCCGGGTAGCGGGGCCTACAGCGCATCGAAAGCCGCGGCCTGGGCGCTCACCAATGGCTTGCGGCACGAGCTGCGTAGCCAGGGGACGCGCGTGGTGGGCGTGCACCCGGCCTACATCGATACCGACATGACGGCCGGCGTGGCTGCACCGAAGTCGACGCCTGAGCAGGTCGTTGCTGAAGTGCTGCGCGCACTGGCGGACGGCCGCGACGAGGTGCTCGTCGATGAGGTTGGCCGCAACGTGAAGCAATCGCTTTCGAGCGATGCGCCCGCTTACCTTGCGGCCTGATCGGTGATGTGCAGGGCGGGGCGTTCGGTCTCGCCGCACATCTGCCGTCGATAGCGCTCCGGCGAAAAACCCACCTGCTTGCGGAACATCGCAATGAACGCCGAGGGTGCTCCGTAGCCGAGCGCGAGCGCAATGTCCTGCACCGATCGATCTTCCTTGAGCCAGACCAGCGCCCGCAGCAGGCGCACGCGGTTGCGCCATTGCACGAAGCTCATGCCGAGTTCGGTCTGGAAGCGGCGCGCAAGGGTGCGCTCGGTGCTGTGCACGCGCTCGGCCCATTGCTGCAGCGTGGTGGTGTCGGCCGGGTCCAGGCGGATGGCCTGCAGGATGGGCTCCAGCTGGCGGTCGGTGCTGTCGGGCAGGTAGCTGTCGGCGTGGCCGGCGCGCACCAGCGTTTCGACCAGCAACTCGAACTGGCGCAAGTCCCATTCGTCGGCCATGGCGGTGACGCGGCGCGTGGCGAAGTCTTCGAACAGCGCACGCACCAGCGGCGTTTGCGGAATCAGGCAGGCCATGGGCGGTAGCCGCTGCGCAAGCGGCTCGGCCATGTACACCGAGAGGAAATCCGTCGCCTGCCGGATCGATGCCGAATGCGGCTGGTTGGCTGGCACCCAGATCACGTATTCCGCAGGCGCCGTCAGCCGGCGGCCATCGACCACCACCTCCATCAGCCCGAGGCTGATGCGGTTGATCTGACCCCACGGGTGCGTGTGCGGCTCGATATCGGTTTCGGGCGCGAAATGGTCGTAGCGAAAGTAGAACGGAGCGCCCTTGGGCACCCGTAGATCGGCTTCGCGGTAGGCGGTGTACGGGGTGTCGGCCACGGTTGTCGCTTTCGCGGGGTGAGGTTGTCTGGTTTGAAGTATATGTTTTGAACCGGACATTACTACACCGGTCTTCCAGTGCTCGAGGAGGCCGCTGTGCCTGTGCTGTATCCCTTGCTGGCGGTGCTGATCTGGGCCGCCAACACAATCGTGTCGAAAGCCGCGGCCGGCGTTGTGGACCCTGCGGCCATTTCGTTCTACCGGTGGTTGCTGGCGGCTGTCGTGCTTACGCCGTTCTGCGCGCGGCCGCTGTGGCGCCAACGTCGGGCTGTGCTGGCGCAGTGGCGTCCCTTTGCGGTGCTCGCACTGCTCGGCATGGTGATGTACCAATGCCTGGCGTATTACGCCGCGCACAGCACGAGCGCGACCAACATGGGCGTGATCGGCGCGCTGGTCCCGATGCTGGGCCTGATCCTGAACGTGGGGGTATTTCGCCAGCCTGTCGGCGCGCAGGCGGTGACGGGCGTGGTGGTGTCGCTCCTGGGCGTGCTGTATCTGCTGGGGCGCGGCGAGCCGGCCAACCTGTTCGATGGCGGCATCAACCACGGCGACGTGCTCGTGCTTGCCGGCGCCACGGCATATGCGCTCTACAACATCCTCTATCGCCGTTGGGCGTTCCCGTTCGGGCAGTGGCTCAACCTGTACGTGCAGGTGCTGATGGCCGTCGTGATGCTCGTGCCGCTGGCCATGACGGCGCATACCCTGGCCGTGCCGGCCAAGGGCATCGGGCTGGTGGTCTATGCGGGCATCGCCTCGTCGATCGCCGCGTCGTATCTGTGGATGCAAGGGCTCAAGCGCATCGGCAGCGAGCGTACGGCCGTGTTGATGAACCTGATGCCGGTCTTCACGGCCGGCATGGCTGCCGTGATGCTGGGTGAAACGGTGCACGGCTATCACTGGATCGGCGGCGGTCTCGTTCTGCTCGGCGTGAGCCTGGCGCAAGGCATCGTCCGGCTGCCGATTGGCCGTTCGGGACTGAGTGCCCGTTAGTTTTTCGGCCGCGCCGCGTGGGGGTTGGCGGTAAAATCGAACACATTGACGGGCGCGTGATGGCGCCGTTCCGTGTTCCAGAACCACTCTCGCCAGACCATCGTCAGACCATGAAGCGCAACGCCGGAGCCGTCACTGTCGATGATGTTGCCGCGCATGCGGGCGTGTCCATCAAGACCGTCTCGCGCGTGCTGAATCACGAGCCCAACATCAGCGAGAAGACGCGTGCGAAGGTGGTCGAGGCGATGCAGGCGCTCGACTACCGGCCCAATCCAGCTGCGCGGCGACTCGCCAGCAAGCGCGCCGACATCATCGCGCTCGTCTACGACAACCCCTCCGACAACTACATCGTCAACATCCAGCACGGCGCGCTCGAAGCCTGCCAGGCGCTCGATTACAGCCTGCTGCTCACGCCGTGCAACTACCGCGATCCGAACCTCGCCGACCAGATCATCCAGAGTGCGCGCCAGCGTGCCCTGGCCGGCATCATCCTGACGCCGCCGGTGTCGGACGTGCCGTCGCTGATCACGGCGCTGGATGAAGCCGGCATCGACTACGTGCGCCTGGCCCCTGCCGATCGCGAGCACAAGGGGTTGTCCGTCAACACCGAAGACCGCGCCGCCGCGCGCGACATGACGCTGCACCTGATCGGGCTCGGCCATCGCCGCATCGGCTTCGTGGTGTGCGATCCCGCCCACGGGGCGGCGTATCAGCGGGTATTCGGCTATCGCGATGCGATGGCGCAGGCCGGTATCGAAGTCGACGAACGGCTGGTCGAGCAGGGCGAGCACTCGTTCGAATCGGGCGTAGCCTGCGCTGAGCGGCTGCTGTCCTGCGAGCCGCGCCCGACCGCCATCTTTGCCGGCAACGACGACATGGCCGCCGGCGTGCTCCGGGTGGCCCAGGCACGGGGCATCAAGGTGCCCGAGGAACTTTCCATTTGCGGCTACGACGACACGCCGCTCTCACGCCAGCTCTGGCCGGCCCTCACCACGGTGCGCCAGCCGATCCAGGCGATGGCGCATGCGGCTGTCGAGCAGCTCATCGCGATTCACCGCCCGCACCTGCCGGGGCTGAAGCCGCATTCGGTGCACGAGAATCTGCAGTATGAGCTGGTGATTCGGGAATCGACTTGTGCGCCGGCGCGTTGAGCCCGTGCGTTAACTTAGACAGGCTGCCGGATCAACCCATACAAATCATCCTGCGGCTCATACCCCAGCAACTCGCGCCCAGTCTCCAGACCCCAATCCATTCCCTGGTTGTTCGACACGCCGTTCACGACGATGGCCGGCGCCGGCCAGCGTGCCGGGTCGGCCGTGACGGAGCAGAGGAACAGCCTGCGCAGATCCCCATTCGAGAGCCACATGTTGCGGAACCAGCGCAGTGCGACGCGGCTGGCTTCGTCGGGCAACTCGGTTGGCACGGGCGTGCCGGCGGTGCCGGAATAGTTGATGTCGTTGGGGTCGTTCTCGTCAGGCAGCGCCCAGCCGATGCGCAGCGACACGATCGACAGCTTGCCGCCATTGGCCTTCGAGACGGCGCCCACAGCGTTGCACAGACGTTCGCCCATTGCCTTGGAGGTTCCATAGGCGAGCGAGTAGACGTCTTCGGTGCCGTTATTCCAGCGCGTGCCCGGCGCGGGGGGCAGCTCGGCGGTGAGTTTGCCGGGGCCGATGGTGCCGGCCAGGGGTTGGTCCTTGTACGCGCCCATCGCGTGGTTGGACGACGCAAACACGAAGCGGCGCACACCGTGCGTGGCCGCGGCCTGCAGCACGTTGAGCGTCATGCCGTAAGAGGCCAGCGCCTGTTCCCACGTTGCGTCTGGCGTGGAGTGGATGGCGGCCAGGTGGATGACCGCATCGACGTTGCCGAGCAGCTCAGTCCATGCGCCATCGGCTTGCGTGAGGTCGGCCTTGACCCATTGGAAACGTTGGGCCGCTTGCGGGGAGAACTCGACGTTCTGTTCAACCCAGTCGACGCCGATGATGGACGTGCACCACGGGGCGGAGGCCAGTGCCTCGACGACCTTGCGGCCCAGGTTGCCGGCGACGCCGGTCACAAGAACGCGAGCAGGGGTTTGGTAGTCAGCCACGATGTCGGATTCTGTTCGGGATGAGAAAAAGGAAGGGGCGACCGGCGGCTGGCGCTGCTACACCGTCGCGCGCCGCCGTATCGTTCCAGATCGGGAAGGGCCCCGGGCGGGCCCTGAGTGATGAGGGCTCTGCTATCGTCAGCCGCGATTGGAGCCCGACAGCACGTCGATCAGCACCGCGACCACCAGCACCACGCCCTTGACGATCATCTGCCACGAGGCGTCGACGTTCATCTGCTGCATGCCGTTGTCGAGGCTGGCCATGACAAGCGCGCCGATCAGTGCGCCGTAGACGGTGCCCGAACCGCCTCGCATCGACGTGCCGCCGATGAAGCAGGCCGAGATGGCATCCAGTTCGCCGCCCACACCTGCCGAGGGCGAACCCGCCGCGGAACGCGCGGTGGTGATGATGCCCGCGAAGGCGCACATCAGGCCCATCAGCACGAACACGAAGAGCTTGACGCGGCCGACGTTCACGCCGGATAGGCGCGTGGCTTCCATGTTGCCGCCCACTGCATAGACGTGACGGCCGAAGACGGTTTGCGTTGCGACGTACGAGAAGATGGCCAGAAGCACCAGCAGAATCAGCACCGGCAGCGGCACGCCGCTGGCGTCGTTGAGCACCGCGACAAAACCAAACGATGCGGCGGCGATCGCCAGCAGCTTCAGCGCGTCAGCCCACATCGGCGTGAGCGAGAGCGACAGGCGGGCACGCTCGCGGCGGCGCAGCACGGTCAGCACAACGGAACCGGCAACGATGACGGCGGCGAGCGACCACGACAGCCATGCCGGCACGAAGCTCTGCGCAAGGTTGCCGAGATCGTCGGGCACCGGGGCGATCGTCACGCTGTCGGTGCTCCACTGCAGCAGGCCGCGGAACGCCAGCATGCCGCCCAGGCCGACGATGAACGACGGCACCCGCAGCTTGGTCGTGATGAAGCCGTTGACCACGCCGATGGCCGCGCCCGCCACAAGCACCGTGCCCACGGCCAGCCAGGTGTTCCACCCGAGGTTGACGGTCAGGATGGCGACTAGGCCGCCCAGCAGGCCAAGCAGCGAGCCGACCGAAAGATCGATCTCCCCCGCGATGATGACGAACACCATGCCGCAGGCCAGCATGCCCGTGACCGACATCTGCAGGAACAGGTTGGAGATGCTGTTGGGCTTGAGGAACGTGCCGCTGGTCTGGAAGTAGAAGAAGACCCAGATGAGCGCCACGGCCAGCAGCAGCGCCAGCACCTTGTAGCGCACGAACAGTTGCTGGATGGCACGGCCGTCCAGGCGCGGGCCGCCGTTGCCGCCGCTTTGGCGGGCGAGTTGGGATTGCAGGATATTGGACATGGCAATTCAAGCCGCTTGGCGGCCGGGTTCAGCGTTGATTGCAGCAGCCAGGATGCGCTCCTGGGTCAGGCCTTGATTGACGAAGTCGCCGCGCAATTGGCCCTCGCCGATGACCAGGACACGATCGCTCATGCCAAGGATTTCCGGCATCTCGGAAGAGACCATGATGATCGCCACGCCGCTGGCGGCCAGGTCGGCAATCATCTTGTAGATGTCGTACTTGGAGCCGACATCCACGCCGCGCGTGGGCTCATCGAGGATGAGCACCTTCGGCATCGCCAGCACCATCTTCGTGACCACGGCCTTCTGCTGGTTGCCGCCGGAAAGGCTGGCAATCGACAGCGCCGGGCTGGCCGTCTTGATGCGCAGGCGCTTGATTTCGCGGTCGACGGTGGTCAGTTCGGCGCCCTTGTCGACACGCAAACCGCGCGCGTACTGGGCCAGCGTGGCCAGCGTGATGTTTTCGCCCACGGCCATCAGCGGGACGATGCCGTGGCGCTTGCGGTCTTCCGGGACGAGGCAGATGCCGTTGGCAATCGCTTCCGCCGGCGAGCCGACCTTGACCGGCTTGCCCTCCATGATGATCTCGGCGGTGGAGCGGCCGGGGTAGGCGCCAAACAGCGCGGACACCATCTCCGTACGCCCCGCGCCGACCAGGCCGGCAATGCCGAGAATCTCGCCGCGGCGCACGGCAAAACTCACGTTGTCGGTGCGCTTGCGGTTGGGGTTGGTGACATCCCAGCAGGTGACGTTGCGCGCTTCCATCACCACTTCGCCCACGGTGTGTTCCACCTTCGGGAACAGCGATGTCATTTCGCGGCCGACCATCATCGTGATGATGTTGTCGATGGTCATGTCGGCGGCGGGGCGCGTGCCGATGTGCTTGCCGTCGCGGATGACGGTGACGGTGTCGCACACGCGCTTGACCTCATCGAGCTTGTGCGAAATGTAGACGCACGCCACGCCGCTGCGCTTGAGGTCGTCGATGATGGACAGCAGCACCTCGATTTCCTTGGCGGACAGCGACGAGGTCGGTTCGTCCAGGATCAGCAGGCGCGCGTTTTTGGCCAGCGCCTTGGCAATCTCGAAGAGCTGCTGGTGGCCGCTGCCGTAGTTCATCACGGGCGCGGCCACGTTCACATCGGTCAGGCGCAGGCGGGCGAGGAGTTCTTCTGCCTTGGCGTGCATGGCGTCGTAGTCCATGCGGCCCCCGGCTTGGTGATCTCGTTGCCGAGGAAGATGTTCTCCGTGACGGAGAGCTGCTGCACCAGCATCAACTCCTGATGGATGATGACGATGCCGGCGCGCTCGCTGTCGCGCACGGAATGTGCGTGCAGCGGCTCACCTTCCCACAGGATCTCGCCTTCGAAGGTGCCGTAGGGGTAGACCCCCGACAGCACCTTCATGAGGGTCGATTTCCCGGCGCCGTTCTCCCCGCACAAACCGACGCACTCGCCCGGCTTCACTGCCAGGCTGACGCCGTCGAGCGCGCGCACACCCGAGAACGACTTCACGATGTTGCGCATT
The DNA here is from genome assembly GCF_036631435.1 of Ralstonia sp. 1B3. NCBI lineage: Bacteria > Pseudomonadati > Pseudomonadota > Betaproteobacteria > Burkholderiales > Burkholderiaceae > Ralstonia > Ralstonia sp. 1B3. The sequence continues at coordinate 55,800 of NZ_JAPNUG010000041.1, forward strand.
TCGAACAGGGTGCCGTTACTGCTCATGGCGTTCTCCTACTGACTACGACTGACCACTGCACCGGCGGCTTACTTGCCGAAGATCTGCTGATGCGTATAGAAGCCATCCTTGACGACGGTGCTGTCCAGGTTGTCCTTGGTCAGCAGCGTCGGGGTCAGCAGCACGGTGTCGACGTCCTTCTTGCCGTTGTTCAGCTTGGTGTTGAACTTCGGCGTCGTGCCCTTCACGAGGTCGACGGCCATCTCGGCTGCGGTGGCGGCGATCTGCTTGATCGGCTTGTACACCGTCATGGCCTGCGTGCCTTCGGCCACGCGCTTGACGGCGGCCAAGTCGGCGTCCTGGCCCGACACTGGCACCTTGCCCGCCAGCTTCTGGCGTGCCAGCGCCTGGATCGCGCCGCCGGCCGTGCCGTCGTTGGAGGCAACGATGCCCTGGATGTTGTTGTTGTTCGCGGTCAGCGCGTTTTCAACAATGTTCTGCGCCTTGGAGGGGTCCCACTCCGGCGTCCACTGCTCGCCGACGATCTTGATGTCGCCCTTGTCGACGTACGGCTTGAGCACCTTCATCTGGCCTTCGCGCAGCAGGCGTGCGTTGTTGTCGGTCGCGGCGCCGCCCAGCAGGAAATAGTTGCCCTTCGGCGCGAGCTTGACCACGCCCTGCGCCTGCAGCTCGCCCACCTTCACGTTGTCAAAGGTCACGTAGCCGTCGATGTCGGCGTTCAGGATCAGGCGGTCATACGACACCACCTTGATGCCCTTCTTCTTGGCGCTGGCGATGGCGTTGCCCAGCACCTTGGAGTTGAACGGCACGATCACGAGCACGTCGACGTTCTGGGCGATCAGGTTTTCGATCTGGGCGATCTGCTTGGCTTCGTTGGCGTTGGCCGACTGCACGTTGACGGTCGCGCCCAGTTTCTTGGCCGATTCGACAAAGTAGTCGCGGTCGTGCGTCCAGCGCTCCACGCGCAGGTCGTCGATCGAGAAGCCGATCACCGGCGCTTCCTTGCTGGCGTGGGCCGAGGTGGCGGCGAAGGTCAGGACCGCCGCAGCGGCGAGGGTATTCAGTACGCGGGAAATCATGAAAGGTCTCCTATTGTGCGCAAGTGCGTGCTTAGAACGTGACGCCGGTCTTCAGGCCGACGACGAAGGCATTCTTGTTTTGCGAAGTGCCGCCCGGATGAAGGATGTACTGCAGATTAGGACGGAAGTACACAGACTTCACCGGCGACCAGCTGTAATACAGCTCGCTCACGTATTCGTAACCGTCACCCACCACGGTATTGGCGCCGGTGCGGGCATTTGTCTGACGGACAAAGTCGGCGTAGCGGCCGTTATTGTGCGTAGCACCCACGGCAAAGCCCACCGTGTCGGACAGGCGATCGAACGGCCCCTTGTACTGCACGCCCACCGAGATCTGATGATCGGTCTGCGCGGTGTTGCGATCGGCCTGCGAGAAGTTCAGGAACACCGTGGCGCCGCGTCCGTCGGGTGCACCCGTGATCTGCTGCTGCAGGTTCAGGTAGACGCCGTACTGGCCGTTGCGCTGCTTGGCGTCCAGGCCGGTGATGCCGCGGGCGTTGCCGTTCACGTCTTCGTACAGGTCTTTGCCGTTCGAGGTGTTGTACCAGACGCCTGCGCGGTACGTGCCCGGGCGGCCCTCGATGGTGGGCATCCAGCCGAATTCCAGCGGAATCAGCGCGCCGGTGGTGCCGCCGGGGTTGTTCAGCTTCCAGCCGTTGCGGCGGGCCCAGCCGTCATCCACGTAGTTCGGGTTGACCTGGTACACGCCGATCTGCGCATAGGTTTCGGCCGAGGTGTGCACCTTGGCGCGTGCGCCCCACTGGCTGGTCGGCCAGTTCACCCAGTAGCCGCCCACCAGGTTGCCCGGTTGCGAGCCGCAGAACGTCAGGTTCTGGAAATCGCACGAGAACGAGAAGAAGTCTTCACCCACCGTCACGCGGCCGGCCTTGATTTCCAGGCGGTCGTTGAGCAGCTTCTGGTTCAGCCAGAACTGCGTCAGGTGCCAGGTCTGGCCGCGGCCATAGACTTCCTGGATCAGCATGTTGTTGCCGATGTTCGCATCGCTGCCGAGGTTGCGGCCGTTGCGGTCGGTGACGGTGGCCTGGAACGTGGCGCCCTGCCAGCCGACAAGTTTCTGCAGGTCCAGCGCCGTACCGATGACCCATTGATCGGTGTAGCGCGTGAGATGTTCGGTACCGCCGCTGAAGTTGTGCGCAACTTCGCTGCCGTAGCCGAGGTTGAAGGTCACGCCCTGTTCGGCCAGACGGGTGCGCAGGCCGCCCCAGTCGCCGGTCAGATACGGGCTGGTGGTGATGTCATACGCGTGGGCACTGCCTGCGCCCAGCGCGAGTACGGCGGCTGCAATGGCCGACGCGCCGACGCGTTGACCAAAGCGCGTGTTGCGGGATTGACGACGTGCGGCCGGACGTGCGGCTTCAAGCTCCATGGACTGTCTCCTGATATTGGACCGGCTGTCATGCGTGACAGCGGTGTCAGCGTTCTCTTCTGAATAGTGTGGCGGGCCGACGGACGCAAGAATGGCCACAATTGACAGCGCTGTCAATCTCGGGGTTTGCCCTAGTTCGGGTGGCGTTGGACGCTGTGCCGTGGATCGCGCGGCCCGATGTTGCGGCGCAAAAATCGGTGCCGCCCGAGCGAGCCCCGCCCGGGTCACCGGGCTTCGTACATGGCATCGACCTTGCTCATGTTGCGCGCCGTTTCCTCAACCCATTGGAGGTGCCGATATGCAACGCGAAGATGTGACCGAAATGATCGTCCTGCAGAAGATCAGGAAGCAGTTGAGCTGGGTCCAGTTGGCCGAGGTGATCGGCCATAGCAAGGGAGTGGAGCACCGCTGCGCTGCTCGGCCAGATGACGTTGACTGAAGCACAGGCCAAGGCCGTGGGCGCGGCATTGGAATTGCCGGAAGAGGCCGTCGCGCTGCTGCAGGTGCCGCCGTACAAAGGCTCGCTCCCGACGGCCGTGCCGACCGACCCGCTGATCTATCGCTTCTACGAACTCATCAGCGTGTACGGCACGACATTCAAGGCGCTGATCCACGAAGAGTTTGGCGACGGCATCATGAGCGCCATCGATTTCAACATGGACCTCACCCGCGAGCCCGACCCGAAGGGCGATCGCGTGCGCATCGTCATGAGCGGCAAGTTCCTGCCCTACAAGACTTACTGAGCCGTCACGCGTCGTCTTCGCTGTGGCCGCTGCCGTCGCTGTGGTCGTGTTCGTCGATCAGCGGCCGATGGCGGCGCGGCATCTCGGAGTCCAGCACGAGGCGGCCGTGCACGCGGCCCTTCATGCGCGTGACGTGATGCGTGCAGTCGTCCATGTGCGTACTCATGAGTTCACGCACGGTGTCGGCGTCGCGCGCGCGGGCCGCATCGAGAATCTGTCGGTGGAATTTGACATTGGATGCGCCGAACTTCGCGTGATCCTTCGGCGAGGTTTCGTTGCCGAACACCACAAGCTGCCGGATCATCTCGTTGATCAGCTCGCAGCAGAACCGCAGCATCGGATTGGGATTGGCCGCAGCCAGGATGTCGTGAAAGCTCAGATCTTCCTGACGCTGGTCGAGCGGCGCAGCGGCCTTGGCGGAAGCCGGGTCGCACAGGTCGATGGTGTGCTCGAGCGCCCGGAAATCGTCTTCGGTGAGGTGCGGTACCGCGCCTGCAGCCAGTTCAGGTTCAAGCAGACACCGCACGGTGTACACGTCCACAATGCCGATGTCCTTGAAGAACAGATAGTTCTGCATGAGCTGGAACGTGCGGTCCAACGGTACCTCGACGATGGTGCCGCCGCCCGCGGGGCCCGTGCTCACACTCACCAGGCCTTGCACCTCCAATGACTTGAGTGCCTCGCGGATGGTGCCCTTGCTGACCCCGAAGGTCTCCTGCAGCTTGACCTCCTGTGGCAGCTTGTCGCCGGGCTTGAGGTTGCGCTGCGTGATGAGCCGCTTCAGTTCTTCTGCAACGAGGTCGGCGCGCTTCTGCTTGCGGATGCCGATCGACGCCGTCTTGCCTGGTCCGAGTGTGGCCATGAATGTCCGTTCCTTGTTGCGCGCATTCTAACTGCCGGGTTGTGCTGCACGGCCTGCCCGACGTGGTGCATGCATGCCCTTCGATCGTGCGCACGCACCGCGTATCCGCATCGTCGCCCGGCACCTCCATCGCACACACCTTGGCGTAACACCGACCTCGTCGTCGTTGACGCGGCGTGGAGGCGGCTTCTATGATGATTTCGCCTATTTATCATAACAAATATAAGAAACTGGTCTGGTTCTTGCTCGACGTGATGGTCGGCGAAAACCTCGCCGGTCAAGGCTAGGAGGAAGCTGCCGCCGGTGGTGGCTCCGAGCGCTGTTCTGTATCCACGAACCCAAGGAGTGCGCTTTGAATCGTCGAGACTTGCTCAAACTGGCGGCGTTGTCGGCCGTGCCCGCGTCGCTGCTGCAGGCCCGTTCTGCGTGGGCTGCCGACGCCATCGAACTGGGCTGTCCGGTGCCGATGTCCGGCCCGTTCGCCGCCAACGGCAAGTTCGCCGACCTCGGCATGAAGCTGGCCGTGGAGCAATACGGCAAGGTGCTGGGCCGGCCGCTGGTATATAGCGTGCTCGACACCGAAGGCAAGCCGGCCACGGCCGTGCGCAAGGTCCAGGAGCTCGCAGCAGAACGCGCGCTACTTCGCGGGCGGCATCCTGTCGTCCGAATCGCTGGCGATGGGCAAGGAGGCGGAGAAGTTCGGCGGGGTGTTCATCACGACCGCGGGCGCCGATGAAATTACCGGCAAGGACTGCAACCGCGCGACCTTCCGCTGGTCGGTGCCGACGTACGGCGCCATCGAGCACCGTGCGCCCGCTGATCGAATCGATGCCCAAGGCCAAGCGCTGGTACACGATCACGCCGCAATACGTGTTTGGCGACGGGTTGCTGTCGGCGGCCAAGAACATCTTCAAGGAAAAGGGCATCGAGCATGTGGGCAACAGCTATCACGCGCTCACCGAGAAGGAATTCAGCGGCTACCTGACCAACGCAATGGCTGCCAAGCCCGACGTGCTGCTGATCCTGAACTTCGGCTCGCAATCGTCCGACACGCTGCGCCAGGCGGTGAGCTTCGGCATGAAGAAGAACACGACGATCCTGGTGGCGTGGGCGTCTGGACTGGAGCAGTTCGAATCGCTTGGCGCCGATCTGTGCGATGGCGTGTACTTCGGCGCGCAGTACTGGCACGACGTCGATACGCCCGCCAACCGCGATCTCGTGAAGCGCACGCAGGCCGCGTTCAAGACCAACCCCAACTACAGCCTCGCCGGCTCCTACACCTGCACGAAGATCCTGCTCGACGCGATGGCCAAGGCCGGCAGCGCCGAGCCGAAGGCCGTGATTGCCGCGCTGCAGGGCATGAAGTACGACGGCCTGACGGGCCCCGAAGAAATTCGCGCGGCCGACCACCAGGTGCTCAAGAACTACTACCTGCTCAAGGGCAAGCCCAAGAACCGCATGAAGGACAAGGACGACTTCGCCGAAGTGGTCGCCGTCGGCAAGGCGTTCCTGCCGGTCGAGCAGACGCAGTGCAAGCTGGCCTGAGGGTCTGATCTGCCGCACGCCCGGCTTCAGTTGCTGAAGCACGGGCGCCTGTCTTCCTGAGTGCCATTTCGGTCAACGCAATGAACGTCTACCTGCTCCAGGTCGTCAACGGCGTGGGGATCGGCATGCTCTACTTCCTGCTGGCGGTGGGGCTGTCGATCATCTTCGGGCTGTTGCGCTTCGTCAATTTCGCCCACGGCGCGTTTTATGCGCTGGGCGCGTATCTCTGCTTCCAGGCCCTGCAGATGGGCATGGATTTCTGGCTGGCGTTGGTGCTTGCGCCCATTGTCATCGGCGCGCTGGCGTGGGTGACGGAGAAGGTGCTGCTGCGCCACGTCTACGCGCAGGCGCACGAATTCCACATCCTCGTCACGGTGGGTCTGGCCCTGGTCGTGCAGGAATTGATCATCGTGGCGTGGGGGCCGCTGGGCGTGGATGTGCCGGCGCCCGATGCCTTGCAGGGCGTGGTGATGTGGGGCGATTTCGTCTACCCGAAATACCGCCTGTTCGTCATCGGCTTTACGGCCGTGCTGGCGCTCGCCCTGTGGTGGCTGCTGGAGGGCACGCGACTGGGCAGCGCGGTGCGGGCGGGCAGTGAATCGACGGAGATGGTCTCGCTGCTCGGCATCAACGTGTTCCGCCTGTTCAGCTTGATGTTTGCACTGGGCGCGGCGACGGCAGCGGTGGCCGGGGTGCTGGCGGCGCCCATTCGCGGCGCGGAACCCTTCATGGGCGTAGAGGCCCTCGGCGTCGCCTTCGTGGTTGTGGTGGTGGGCGGCATGGGCAGCTTTGCGGGGGCGCTGGTCGGCGGCCTGCTGGTCGGCATCGTGCAGAGCCTGATGAGCACGCTGTGGCCCGAGGGCGCGCGGCTGATGATCTACGTGGCGATGGCGGCCGTGCTGCTGCTGCGCCCGCACGGCCTGCTGGGGAGGGGATGATGCAAGCCGCATTCCATGGAATTTCGCGACACCGCTTCTGGTGGCTGGCGCTGGGCGTGACGTTGCTGCTGCCGCTGGTGCTGAGGTCCGGCACGTTAGCCACCGAAGTGCTCGTCTACGCGATGGCCGTGATGGCCTGCAACCTGCTGCTCGGCTACACGGGGCTGCTGTCGTTCGGGCAAGGCATCTTCTTCGGGCTCGGCAGCTATGCCGCCGGCATTGGCCTCACACAACTGGCGCTGCCGATGCCGGTGGCGCTTGTCCTGGCCGTGGTGGTGGGCGCGGTCGTGGCGGCGGTGGTCGGCTGGTTTGCCATCCGCCAGCGCGGCACGTACTTCGTCATGCTGACGCTGGCTTTCTCGCAGATGTTCTATTTCCTGGCCTACACCACGCCGTCGCTCACGGGCGGCGACAACGGCCTGCTGGATGTTCCGCGTCCGGCGTTTGCGGCGTCGCCGTGGGCGTTCTACGCGTTTGTCGCGGCGCTGTTCCTCGTCGTGTTCTTCCTCGTGCAGCGTGTGACGGAATCGGTGTTTGGCCGCACGCTGCTGGCCATTCGCGACAACGAAGAACGTGCGCTCGCCGTCGGCTACAACGTGCGCGCCTTCAAGCTGCTCGCGTTTGTCATCTCCGGTGCGGTGACGGGGCTGGCGGGCGCCCTGCACGCCATGCTCACGGGCATCGCGCCGCTGGCCAATATCGACTACCACGTCAGCGAGATGATTCTAGTGATGACCGTCATCGGCGGCACGGGCAACGTGTTTGCCTCGGTGTTGGGCGCAGCGTTCTATGTGTTGCTGTCGGACTGGCTCTCGAGCCTGTGGCCGCGCTGGCTGATGCTGCTGGGCTTCCTCTTGATTGCGGTGAGCCTGTTCATGCAGCGCGGGCTGTTCGGGCTCGGGCAGAAGCTGTGGCAGCGCCTGCGCGCGCCGCGACACGCACCGGCGGTGCAGGAGGAGCGCGCATGACCACCACGCCCATCCTCCAGGCCACCGGCATCGTCAAGCAGTACGGCAAGTTCACGGCACTGGGCGGCGTTGACTTGCGTGTGATGCCCGGCACGGTCCACTCCGTCATCGGGCCCAACGGCGCCGGCAAGACCACGCTGTTCCACATGCTCACGGGCACGCGCATGATCACCAGCGGCACCATCGTCTTCGATGGCCACGACGTGACGCGTGAAGCCGACTACCAGCGCGTACAGCGCGGCATCGCGCGTTCGTTCCAGGTGACGAGCCTGTTCCCGAGTCTGTCGGTGCGCGAGAACCTGCGCCTGGCCGCACTCGGCACCACGCCGCGTCGCGCCATGCACGGCTGGCGCCTGCCGCAGGGCGATCTGGCTTGCACCGATACGGTCGACCGCGTGCTCGATCGACTTGAGTTGCCGCGCCTGGCCGACACGCCGGCGGCCGCGCTTTCGCACGGCCAGCAGCGGCGGCTGGAAGTCGGCATGGCGCTGGCCGCCAACCCGCGCGCGATCTTTCTCGACGAGCCGACCTCCGGCATGGGCGTGGACGACCTGCCCGCCATGAAGGCGCTCATCCGCGGCCTGGCGCAGGACCACACGGTCGTGCTGATCGAACACAACATGGACATCGTGATGGACATCTCCGACACGATCACCGTCATGCAGCAGGGCAAGGTGCTGATGGAGGGCACGCCCGATGCCGTGCGAGCGGACCCGCGCGTGCGCGCCGCCTATCTCGGCAACATGATCACGGGAGGCAAGAAATGACGACGACGGCGATTCTCGACGTTGCAGACCTCCACGGCTATTACGGCAAGAGCCACGTGCTGCAGGGCGTGGCGCTCACGGTGGGCGAGGGTGAACTGGTGACGCTGCTCGGCCGCAATGGCGCGGGCAAGTCGACCACGCTCAAAACGATTGCCGGCGTCGTCACGCCGCGCGGTGGGCACGTGCGTTTTCGCGGCCGCGACATTGCCGGGCAACCACCGCATCGCATTGCCGCGCAGGGCTTGTGCCTGGTGCCTGAGCATCGCGGCATCTTCAAGCTGCTGACCGTGGAAGAGAACCTGAAGCTCGGCGCGCGGCGGGATTCTCCGTGGCAGCTGGCCGACATCTACCGCATCTTCCCGCGCCTGCATGAGCGGCGGCGCAACGGCGGCGCGAATCTCTCCGGCGGCGAGCAGCAGATGCTCGCCATCGGGCGCGCGCTGATGAACCACCCGCGCCTGCTGATGCTCGACGAGCCTGTCGAAGGTCTGGCGCCCGTCATCGTGGAAGAGATCGTTGCGCAGCTGAAGGTCATCAAGCAGGCGGGCGTGTCCATCCTGCTCGTCGAACAGAACCTCGAAGTCTGCACGCAACTCGCCGATCGCCACGTGATCATCGAACAGGGCCGCGTGGTCTACACCGGCACCAACGAAGCCTTCCGCGCCGACGACGCCATCAAGGACCGCTACCTTGGCGTCGGCCTGGCCGCTTAAACGTACACATCATGACGACCACCCAACTCGACACCACCTTGCGCATCAACGGCGCACGCCTGTGGGACACGCTCATGCAGCAGGCGCGCATCGGCGCCACGCCCAAGGGCGGCGTGCGGCGCCTCGCACTGACCGATCTCGACCGGCAAGGCCGCGATTTCTTCGTTGCACAGGCCGAAGCCGCGGGCTGCACCGTGCGCGTCGACGCCATCGGCAACCTCTTCGCGCGCCGGCCGGGGCGCAACAACGCGCTGCCGCCCGTCATGACCGGCAGCCACATCGACACGCAGCCGACCGGCGGCAAGTTCGACGGCAACTACGGCGTGTTCGCCGGCATCGAGGTTGTGCGCGCGCTCAACGATGCGGGCATCGAAACGGAAGCGCCCATCGAAGTGGCCGTGTGGACCAACGAAGAAGGTTCGCGCTTCGTGCCGGTGATGATGGGCTCCGGCGCGTTCATCGGCGAGTTTGCGCTGGACGCCGTGCTGGCCGCGCAGGACCGCGACGGCGTGGCCGTGGGCGAGGCGCTGCGCAGTATCGGCTACGCGGGGAGTGAGCCTGTTGGAGGCCGAGCCGTCGGCGCCTACTTCGAAGCGCATATCGAACAAGGGCCGGTGCTGGAGGCGCACGCCACGACCATCGGCGTGGTGACGGGCGCGCTCGGCCAGCGCTGGTACGACGTGGTCTTGACCGGCATGGAAGCGCACGCCGGCCCCACGCCGATGGAGCTGCGCCGCGATGCGTTGCTGCCCGCCGCAGAACTCGTCGGCATTGCCAACCGCATCGCGCTGGAGCGCCCGCCCCATGCACGGGCCACGGTGGGCTGCCTGAGCGTGCATCCGGATTCGCGCAACGTGATTCCGGGCCAGGTATCGATGACGATCGACTTCCGCGCGGCCGACGACGCGATGTTGTCCGACATGGACGCGGCGCTGCATGACGCAGTGGCAGAGTTGCGCACACGCAGCGGCATCGACATCGCATTGCGCCAAGTCGTCTACTTCCCGCCGCAGCCGTTTGACGCCACGTTGGTGAACGCGGTGCGCAGCGGCGCGCGGCAGCTCGGGTTGTCGGAGATGGACGTGATCAGCGGCGCAGGCCATGACGCGGTCTACCTGGCGCGTGTGGCCCCCACCGCGATGATCTTCGTGCCCTGCAAGGACGGCATCAGCCACAACGAGATCGAAGACGCCCGCCCCGAACATCTGGAAGCCGGGGCCAATGTGCTGCTGCACGCGATGCTGCAGGCCGCTGGCCGCGTTTGACACCATCACCCGACCGCTCATGCGCATCCTGATCGCCCGCTTCAATCACGAGACGAATACGTTCTCGCCGGTGCCAACGCCGCTGGCATCGTTCCATCCGCACTACGGCGCCGACGCGTACCGCGCCGCCAAGGGCACGCGCACGGCGGCCGGTGCGTTCATCGATCTGGCAGAGGCGGCAGGCGCGGAAATCGTTGTGCCCGTCGTGGCCGGAGCGAACCCCAGCGGACGCGTCGCTGCCGAGGCGTACACCACGTTGTGCGACGCCATCGTCGCGGCGGCGCCGGGCTGCGATGCGCTGTTGCTCGACCTGCACGGCGCGATGGTCGCGGAGAACAGCGACGACGGCGAAGGCGATCTGCTCGAACGCCTGCGTGCGGTGGTGCCCGACGTGCCGATTGCCGTCGCGCTCGACTTGCACGGCAATCTCACGCAGAAGTTCATCGACTTGGCCGACATCGCAGTCAGTTTCAAGACGTATCCGCACGTTGACATGTACGAAACCGGCGAGCACGCCGGCCGCCTGCTGTTCGACAAGCTGGCCGGCCGCGCGAATCCCGTGCTCGCGTGGCGCCGCCTGCCGATGGTCACGCACACCCTGCGCAGCCGCACCGACGAAGGCGCGATGCACCGCGCTGTGGCGCTCGCCAAACAGGCCGAGAACGACGGCATGCTCGCCGTGTCGGTCCTGGCCGGATTCGGGCTGGCGGACATTGCCGCCCCGTGCCTTTCCGTCGTGGTGGTCGGCAACGGCGACAAACATGCCGCCGACGCTGCGGCGCAACGCATTGCCGATGCCATCTGGGCTGATCGCGAAGGGTTTGTCTATCGCTCTGAACCGCTGACCGAATCGATCGCGCGCGCAGCCAGATTGGCGGACGCGCCCGGCAGCGGCCCCGTGCTGCTGCTCGACCACGGCGACAACTGCATGTCCGGCGGCACGTGCGACGACATGCACGTTGTGCACGAAGCGTTGCGGCAAGGCTTGAGAGGCATCGCTGTCGGGCCGGTGTGCGACCCGGAAGCCGTCGCGGCGATGATCGAGGCGGGCAAGGGTGCCACGGTCACGCTGCCGGTCGGCGACAAGGTGCCGCTCGTGCAGCTCGGCATCTACCCCGTGCCGCGCGCGCTGACGGGCAAGGTTGTCGCCATCAGCGACGGCGAATACACCATCACGGGGCCGACCTATACCGGCCAGCGCATCCGCATGGGGCGAACGGCGCTGCTCGACATCGGCGCGGCGCAGATCGTCGTCACCGAGACGCCGCAGGAGCATTGGGACCTCGGCATCTTCACGCACATCGGCGTAGACCCACATGCCGCGCGCTTCGTGCTGTTGAAGTCGCGCATGTATTGCCGGCCCGTGTTCGTGCCCATTGCCAGGGCCGTAGTGGAGTGCGACGGCGGCGGCGTAACGAGTTCGGACTACGCGCGCTTCCCGTTTGCCAAGGTGCAGCGGCCCGTGTTTCCGCTCGATGCGGACGTGGTGGCCGCCTGAGCGCTACGCGCTGTCGCGCTCAACGAGCGTGAAACCCACATCCACCGTGCGGCGTTCTTCGTCGCCGTGTTCGATGCGGTCGATCAGCAACGTCGCTGCCAGCTTGCCGATGCCTGTACCGTCGATGCGGATGGTGGTGAGTGCGGGCGTCGTGTCCTTGGCGAACACCTGGTCGCCGTAGCCGACCACGCGGAGTTGCCCGGGCACGGCAATGCCGCGATGTTGGGCCTCCATCAGCACGCCGAGCGCCAGGATGTCGGCACCGCAGAAGATGGCATCGGTGTCCGGATGCTGCGCGAGCAATGTGCCCAGTGCGCGCCGCCCGTCGCCCAGGTTGGCGGGCGATTCGGCGGCCATCACGGGAATGTGGGCTTCTGAGCCGAACGTCTTTACGAAGGCTTGCGCGCGGGCCTGCGCGCGGCGGTCGCTCGGCGTGATGACGGCGGGGTGCTTTGCGCCGCGCTGCTTCAGATAGCGCGCCGCCGCCTGGCCGACCTTCTGATGCGAGAAGCCCACCAGCATGTCCAGCGGGTTGCGCGTGATATCCCAGGTTTCCACCACCGGCACGCCGGCCGCCTGCAGCTTTTGCCGCACGCTGGCGGAGTGCACCACGCCCGTCAGCACGATGCCCGCGGGGCGCCGTCCGACGATCGCGTCGAGCAGTGCATCTTCGCGTGATTCGTCATAGCCGCTCTGGCCGATCAGCAATTGATAGCCCGCAGCAGCCAGCTCGGTGGTCAGCGCCGCGACCGTTTCCTGAAACACGCTGCCCGCAATCGTCGGGATGAGCGCGACGATCAATCGGCTGCGGTTGGATGCCAGTGAGCCGGCCACGAGGTCCGGCGTATAGCCGGTCTGCCGCACCGCTTCGCGCACGCGCTGCAGCGTGTCGCCCGACACCAGCTCCGGCGTGTTCAGCGCACGGGACACCGTCACCTTCGTCACACCCACCAGCTTGGCAAGGTCGCTCAATGTGACGCGCCCGGTGTTCTTGCGCGCACGGCGTGCGGCCGCGGGCGCGGTTTCTACGGGGACACGGTGGTGGACTTGGTCACGTGATCGATGGGCCGATTAGGGAAACACAGGGAAAAAGGGGCTAGCAATTATCGCAAAACCCGACTACGATTGCGCCAATGTTACCGGTTACATAAACCGGTAACATCAAAACTCATGACAGACGACGGCTGCACCAGATGACAGCCCGGAGGAGCAAAGGATGTTGCAGGCAAACCCAGCGTATGCTGGGCCGCTGATTCAGCTGAACGCGGCAGACAACGTGCTGATTGCGCGCGAAGGGCTCTCGCTCGGGGCCAACCTGTCGATCAACGGCACGACGGTGCGCCTGCGCGCGCAGGTGCCGGCCGGCCACAAGATCGCCGCGCGGCGGATCACCCAGGGCGAAGTCATTCGCAAGTACGACACGATCATCGGGCGCGCCGCACGCGACATCGAGGCGGGCGAGCACGTTCACACGCACAACATCGAGCTGATCGACTACGCACGCGACCCCGGCTTCGGCCTCGATGTGCGTCCGGTCGATTACATCCCGGAGGCGCAGCGCGCTACGTTCAATGGCATCGTCCGGCCCGACGGCCGTGTGGCCACGCGCAACTTCATCGGCATCCTGGCGTCGGTCAATTGCTCGTCCACCGTCATCAAGAACATCGCGGCGTGGTTTACGCCGGAGCGCCTCGCGCCGTTTCCCAGTGTGGATGGCGTGGTGGCGTTTGCGCAGACGAGCGGCTGCGGGATGTCGTCGCCGTCGGAGCATTTCGATGTGCTGCGCCGCACGCTGGCGGGCTATGCGCGGCATCCGAACCTGGCGGGTGTGCTGATCGTCGGCCTGGGCTGCGAGCGCAACCAGGTGGCGGATTTGATGGCGAGCCAGGGCCTGGAAACCGGCAAGCTGATGCACACGCTCGTGATGCAAGACACCGGCGGCACGCGCGCCACCATCGAGGCGGGCATCAGCGCCATCCAGAAGATGCTGCCGGCGGCCAATGACATCGTGCGCCGCCCGGTTTCGGCCAGCCATCTCAAGATCGGCCTGGAGTGCGGCGGCTCCGATGGTTTCTCGGGCATTACCGCCAACCCGGCGCTCGGTGCGGCGATGGACCTGCTGGTGCGCCATGGCGGTACGGCCATCCTGTCGGAAACGCCGGAGATCCACGGCGTGGAAACGATGCTCACGCGCCGCGCGGTGTCGCCGGAAGTCGGGCAGAAGCTGCTCGATCGGCTCGCCTGGTGGGAGAACTACACCCGCGGCCACAACGGTCAGTTCAACGGCGTGGTGGGCCCCGGCAACCAGCAGGGTGGTCTGGCCAACATCTTCGAAAAATCGCTGGGCTCGGCCATGAAGGGCGGTACTACGCCGCTGCAGGCCGTGTACGAATACGCCGAGCCCATCGACTGCTCGGGCTTTGTCTTCATGGATTCGCCGGGCTACGACCCCGTCGCCGTGACCGGACAGATTGCGAGCGGCGCCAACCTCATTTGCTTCACCACGGGACGCGGCTCGATGTTCGGTTCCAAGCCCGCGCCGACGATCAAGCTCGCCAGCAATACGCCCATGTTCCGCCGGCTTGAAGAAGACATGGACATCAACTGCGGCCGCATTCTCGACGGCGAGCGTTCGGTGGAAGAAATGGGCCAGGACATCTTCGAGCACATCCTGCGCACCGCTTCGGGCGAGCGCACCAAGTGAGCTGCTCGGTCTTGGCGACCATGAATTCGTGCCCTGGCACATGGGCATCGTGAGTTAGCGCCTCGACTCGAAGGCACGCATCACCTATTACAAAACAGGAGACAAACCATGCAGGACACGTCACAGGGCGGCCCGCGCTCGAAAGTGCGCTGGGTCGTCGCCGGCCTCATGTGGGCGGCGATTGCCATCAACTACATCGACCGTACCGTGCTGTCGGCCGCCGCGCCGCACATCCAGAAGGAATTCCAACTGAGCGCCGTGGAAATGGGCGTCGTCATGTCGGCGTTCTTCTGGTCGTATGCGCTGCTGCAGTTGCCGGCGGGCATTCTGGCCGACCGCTTCGGGCAGAAGAAGGTGCTCGGCTTTGCGGTGCTGTGGTGGTCCGTTGCAACGGCGTTGACGGGCCTGGCAAACGGCTTCAAGTCCCTGGTGGGCCTGCGTGTGGCGCTGGGCATCGGTGAGGCGGGTGCGTACCCCAGCAGCGCGGGCATTACCGGGCGCTGGTTCCCCAAGCAGGAACGCGCCACGGTGGCCGCCATCTTCGATAGCGGCTCCAAGCTGGGCAGCGCTGTCGCGTTGCCGCTCATCGCGTGGTTGCTGGTGATGTTCGATTGGAAGATCACCTTTGCCGTGACGGGCGGGCTGGGCATCGTGTGGGCAGTGGTGTGGTGGGCGGTGTTCAAGGAAACGCCGGAAGAACACAAGGGCGTGAACGCCGCTGAGCTGGCCCACATCCAACGCGGCCTGCCGGCAGCCCGTAGCAAGGATGAACCCAAGGTGCCCTGGACGAAGCTGCTGACGCACCGGAACATCTGGGCGATGTGCATCGGCTTCTTCATGATCAACTACAACTCGTACTTCTTCATCACGTGGCTGCCGACGTACCTCGTCAAGGAGCGTGGCATGGGCCTGATGCAGATGGGCCTCATGGCGTCGCTGCCGCTGTTCGTGTCGATGTTCGTGGAGGTGTTCGCGGGCTGGGCGTCGGACCGTGTGTATGCCTCGGGCAAGCTTTCGCTCACGGCCACGCGCAAGCTGTTCCTCATCATCGGCCTGGTGATGGCGTCGAGCATCGGGCTGGCGGCGTTCGCACAATCGGCCGTCGTGGCGGTCATCCTGCTGTGCATCGCGAAGTCAGGCACGACCGTGGCGGCATCGCAGGTGTGGGCATTACCGGCCGATGTGGCACCGGGCAACAACGTGTCGATGGTGGCGGGCCTGCAGAACAGCGTGTCGAACATGGGCGGTGTGGTCGGCCCGATCGTCACCGGCGCCATCGTGGGTGCCACGGGCTCGTTCATTCCGGCGCTGGTGTTCTCCGCCGCGCTGATCGGCCTGGCGATCCTGAATTACCTCTTCCTGCTCGGCAAGGTGGAACCCATCAGCTTCGAGCCCACTTCTGAAACCCTCCATTCGCATGACCCACGCAATGCAAACGTCCGCGCTTGAGCGCCCGAACAGCTTCAAGGCCGCGCTGGCCGCCGGGCAACGCCAGATCGGCTTCTGGCTGGCGATGAGCGATCCGTACCTGGCGGAGGTGAGTGCCACCGCCGGCTTCGACTGGTTGCTGATCGACAGCGAGCACGCCCCGAACGACGTGCGCACGATTCTCGCGCAGCTGCAGGCCGTGGCGCCGTACCGTGCCGAGCCCATCGTCCGGCCCTACAACGGCGATCCGTCGCTCATCAAGCGCTTGCTCGACATCGGCGCGCGCACGCTGCTCGTGCCGATGGTCGATACGGCGGAAGAGGCGCGCGAGCTGGTGCGCGCGGTGCGCTATCCCCCGCACGGCATTCGTGGCGTGGGCAGTGCCGTGGGCCGCGCATCGCGCTGGAGCGCCCGCACCGATTACCTGCAGGTTGCAGATGACGAAGCCTGCCTGCTCGTCCAGGCGGAGACCGTCACCGCGCTGCAAAACCTCGAAGCCATCTGCGATGTGGACGGCGTGGACGGCGTGTTCATCGGCCCGGCGGATCTGGCTGCATCGATGGGCCACCGTGGCAACGCCGGCCACCCCGACGTGCAGGCGGCCATCGACAACGCCGTGCGCACGATTGTTGCGTCGGGCAAGGCCGCCGGCACGTTGACGTCCGACGCGGCGCTCGCGCGTCACTATCTGGAGTTGGGCTGCACCTTCGTCGCCACGGGCGTTGATATCCTGATGTTCGCCAACGGCGCCCGGAAGCTCGCCCGCGAGTTCATCGCGCCGCAGGGTGCCTGATTCTTCCTCTTCTTTTTTACCGGATCTGACATGACCCGCAAGACGTACCGGATCGCCGTGATCCCCGGCGACGGCATCGGCCGCGAAGTGATGCCCGAGGGCCTGCGCGTGCTGGAAGCCGCCGCGCGCCGTTTCGGCATCAACCTCGAAACCCAGCACATCGACTGGGCCAGCTGCGATTACTACCAGCAGCACGGCACGATGATGCCCGACGACTGGAAGCACCAACTGCAAGGCATGGACGCCATCTTGTTCGGCGCGGTCGGCTGGCCAGCCACGGTGCCCGATCACGTCTCGCTGTGGGGTTCGCTGCTCAAGTTCCGCCGCGAGTTCGACCAATACATCAACCTGCGCCCCGTGCGATTGTTTGAGGGCGTGCCGTGCCCGCTCGCCAACCGCAAGCCCGGCGACATTGATTACTACGTCGTGCGCGAGAACACCGAAGGCGAATACACATCGCTCGGCGGCATCATGTATGAAGGCACCGACCGCGAAATCGTGATCCAGGAATCGGTTTACTCGCGCAAGGGTGCAGAGCGGCTGCTCAAGTTCGCCTTCGACCTTGCACAAAGCCGCGAGCGCAAGCACGTGACGCTGGCCACCAAGAGCAACGGCATCGCCATCAGCATGCCGTGGTGGGACAAGCGCGCGGATGAAGTCGCGCAGCAATATCCCGACGTCACGCTCGACAAGCAGCACATCGACATCCTGACCGCGCGCTTCGTGCTGCAGCCGGGTCGCTTCGATGTGGTGGCCGCCACCAACCTGTTCGGCGACATCCTGTCCGATCTTGGGCCCGCGACGACGGGCACGATCGGCCTGGCGCCTTCGGCCAACCTGAACCCCGATCGCACGTTCCCTTCGCTGTTCGAGCCGGTGCACGGCTCGGCGCCGGACATTTACGGCAAGAACATCGCCAACCCGATCGCGATGATCTGGTCGGCGGCGCTGATGCTGGACTTCCTGACCGAAAGCCAGGGCGAAGGCCGTGCGGCGCACGACGCGATCGTCGCCGCCATTGAAGCCGTGCTCAAGGACGGCCCGCGCACGCCGGATCTGGGCGGCACTGCCAACACCACGCAGGTGGGCGAGGCGATTGCCGCGCACCTGGCTTGAGCGGTTTGAAGGAATCGACGATGGCTTTCAGCTTGGACCAACTCCGCCACGCCGGGCTCGTGCGCACCGACAACCTGATCGACGGCCTGTGGGTTGCCGGCACCGACGGCGCACGCTTTGCCGTGACGGACCCCGCCACCGGCAGCCTCATCGCCAACGTGCCTGACAGCAGCGCCGCTGATGCGCGTGCCGCCACCGACGCGGCAGCGCGCGCCTTTCCCGCGTGGCGCGACACGCTGCCGGCCGAGCGCGCGGCCGTCCTGCGCCGCTGGCACGCGGCCATCGTTGCCAATGCCGATGCGCTGGGGCGCCTGATTTCGCTGGAGCAGGGCAAGCCGTTTGCCGAGGGGCGCGGCGAGGTCATGTACGGCGCGTCGTACGTCGCGTGGTTTGCCGACGAGGCCACGCGCATCTACGGCGATCTGATCCCGCAGCAGCAGCGCGGCAAACGCATGAGCGCCGTCAAGGAGCCCGTGGGCATCGTGGCCGCCATCACGCCGTGGAATTTCCCGCTGGCGATGATTGCGCGCAAGATCGCGCCGGCCCTGGCAGCGGGCTGCACGGTGGTCGCCAAGCCGGCGGAAGACACGCCGCTCACGGCGCTGGCACTGGCGCAGCTCGCGCAGGAAGCAGGGCTGCCCCGGCGTGCTGAACATGATTTCCGCCTCGCGTGATCGTGGTATCGAGGCCGTAGCCGATTGGCTGCACGACAGCCGCGTGCGCAAGATCACCTTCACGGGCTCGACGCCGGTGGGCAAGTATCTGGCGCGCGAGTCGGCGGGCACGCTGAAGAAGCTGTCGCTGGAGCTGGGCGGCAACGCCCCGTTCATCGTGTTTGACGACGCAGACCTCGACGCGGCCATCACCGGCTTGCTGGCGGCCAAGTTCCGCAACGGCGGCCAGACCTGCGTGTGCCCCAACCGCGTCTACGTGCAGACCGGCGTGTATGAGCGCTTTGGCGCCATGCTGGCCGCGCGGGTTTCCGCGCTGAAAGTTGCGCCGGCCACCGACCCGGACGCGCAGATCGGTCCGATGATCAACGCCCGCGCCGTCGACAAGATCGAACGCCACGTGCAAGACGCCGTCGCCAACGGGGCGCGCGTGCTGGCAGGTGGCAAGCGCCTGCCTGAAGTTGGTGAACACTTCTATGCGCCCACCGTGCTGGCCGACGCCCACAACGGCATGGCGCTCTGCAACGAAGAGACCTTCGGCCCCGTCGCGCCGCTGTTCCGCTTTGTCGATGAAGCCGAAGCCGTGCAGGCTGCCAACGACACGCCGTTCGGGCTGGCCTCGTACTTCTATACGCAAGACATCCGCCGCATCGAGCGTGTATCACGCGCGTTGGAAGCGGGCATCGTCGGCATCAACGAAGGCGCGCTTGCCAGCGAGGCGGCGCCCTTTGGCGGCGTGAAGGAATCGGGCTACGGCCGCGAGGGCTCCAAGTACGGGCTCGACGATTACCTGTCGATCAAGTACCTGTGCCAGGGCGGGTTGAACTAGCGCGCTGAATCCCAGAAGCGTTGCGCACGGAACGGGCGAACATCTACCGTCGATGTCTCGCCCGTCATCATTTCCGCAATTAATCGCCCGGTGATCGGCCCCAGCGTCAGGCCGTGGTGTGCATGGCCGAACGCGAACCACATGTTTGCGTGGTGCGGCGCCGGCCCGATGATCGGCAGCATGTCGGGCGTGCAGGGCCGCGCGCCCATCCACGGTTCCGCATCCACCCGCTCGGCCAGGGGAAAGAGCTTGCGCGCGACGGGCTCGACGGCGTTGAGCTGCACGGGCGTCTTCGGCGCATCGCGGTGTGCGAGTTCTGCGCCGGTGGTCAGACGGATGCCGCGCGCCATCGGCGCCAGGACATAACCGCCGTCCGCATCGAGCACGGGATGATTCAACTGCGCGCCTTGCGCCGGCGCGTAGTGCATGTGGTACCCGCGCTTGACGGCCAGCGGCAGGCTGTAGCCCAGGCGCGAAGTGATGACGTCTGCCCAGGGGCCCATGGCGATGACGACGTTGTCCGCGCGCAGCTCGCCTTGCTTGGTTTGCAACAGCCACGGGGCGTTGGGCGTGAGCGTGTTGGCATCGGCTTCAACCAGGCGGCCGCCGAGTTGCTCGAAATACCTTGCGTAGGCCGTGACCAGGGCGTTCGGGTCGCTCACGGAATCCGCTTCCGTATAGCGCAGGCCGCCCAGCAGCGATGTGTCCAGATGCGGTTCAACTGTGCGCAGGCGCGCCGGGTCGAGCGCTTCAAAGGCGACGCCGTATTCGCGCTGCCAGCGCTCGACGTTGCGTGTTTCCTTGTCCTGCGTGGCGGCATTGCGGAAGACCTTGATCCAGCCGCTGGGGCGGATGAGATGCGTGGCGCCGGCGGCTTCGGCCAGCGCGCGGTGCTCGCTCACGCTATGCGCAATCAGCGGTGCATACGCGCGCGCAATGGCCGCGTGCCGCGTGGGGTGCGAGTTGCGCCAGTACTGCCACAGAAACGGCAGCAGCCGGGGCAGGTCGGCAGGGTGGTAATGCACGTCCGCCGATGTGTTGCCCGCGTAACGCAACAGCGTCGACAGGTCGCGCGGGAACGCATACGGATACACACCCTCGCGCTGGATCAGCCCCGCATTGCCGAACGACGTCTCAAAGCCCGGCGCACGGCGGTCCACCAGCGCGACGGCGCGCCCGCGTTTCTGCAGATGCACCGCCACTGACACGCCGACAATGCCGGCGCCTAGCACAAGGGTGTCGAAGCGCATGGCGGCTGGCTCCTTAACCCTTGGCCAGCGCCGTGACGGCGATTTCCACATCGATGCCCGGGCGCCTCAGGCCCGACTGCACGCAGGCGCGCGTGGGCGCGTGGCCAGCCGGCACCCAGGCTTCCCACGCGGCGTTCAGCTCGGCGAAGTGCTTGGCGTCGGTCAGCCAGATGTTGGCGGAGATCAGACGCGTCTTGTCGACACCCGCTTCGGCCAGGAGGGCATCGATGCGCTCAAGGATGTTGTTGGTCTGCTCGGTGATCGACTTGAAGTCGACGTCGGGCACTTGGCCGGCCAGATGCACGATGCCGTTGGCGATCACGATCTGGCTCATGCGGGCGTTGGTGTGGAGGCGTTGGATGTCGGTCATGTCGAGAAGGTCCGTTGTAGGTTCAGACGGCCGAGGTGCCCATGCCGCTCGTGGCGGCATCGAACACCGGCGGCGCGGTGACGATGGATTGGAGTGCCGGCGTCGGCTGCGTGAGCTTGGCGAGGTCCGGACGCGGCCGCCGCAGCGTAGCAGACGCGTCGAAAGCCTGCTCGAGCGCATGCGCCACGGCAAGCGTTTTGCGGTCTCCGTGGAAAGGCCCGACGATCTGCAGGCCGAACGGCATGCCGGCGTGGTCAACGCCGCACGGCAATGACAGCGCCGGGTGCGTGGTCAGCGTGACGACGTACGTCAGCGCCAGCCAGCGGTAATAGTTCTCCTGCGCGCGGCCGTCGATGTGCGTGGCGTACAGCGCGCTCCACGGAAACGGCGACACCGGCGTCGTCGGCGACAGGATCACGTCGTACTGGCCGAACGCCGCCTGGAAGCGCGTGAGGATGCGCGTCTGTTCCGCCTGCGCCCAGGCACAATCGGCAAGCGTCATGGCGGCGCCCAGCTCGTAATTGGCGCGCGAGTTCGGCCCGATCGACGCCGGGTCGCGCACGTAAGCATCGTGCAGGCCGGCGACAAAGCTCTCCGCCCGAATGACGTCGAAGCAGCGATGCACCTCGCCAAGGTCGAACTGCACGGGCTCGCACGACCGGAACATCGGCGCGATGGCGGCAATGCGTTCGCGGAAGACCGCACGCATGCTCGCATCGACATCGCAGCAGCCGAAGTCTTCCGTCCAGCCGACGCGCAGCGTGGAGAGATCGAGCGGCGCGGGCGTGAGAAAGCTCAGCGGATCGACGTCGAAGCTGAGCGGATCGCTTGCCGACAATCCCGCTGTGGCGGCCAATTGCAGGCACGCTTCGGCTACCGTGCGCCCCATCGGGCCGACCACCGAAATGGGCGTCCAGCCGAGCTTCTTGCGCGAGTTCGGGACCAGCCCGGGCGACGGCCGAAAGCCGACCACACCGCATTTGGATGCCGGAATGCGCAGCGAGCCGCCGGTGTCGGAGCCGGTGCAGACGGGCAGCATGTCGCACGCCAGCGCGGCCGCCGCACCGCCCGACGAACCGCCCGCATTCAGCATCGGGTTGAACGGGTTGCCTGTCGCGCCCCACACGGGGTTGCGCGTATTGGCGCCGGCACCGAACTCCGGCACGTTGGTCTTCGCCACCAGCACGGAGCCCGCGGCGCGCAGACGCTCGACGAGCAACACATCCTGCGTCGGCACGTTGCCGCGCGCGGTGGGCGAGCCGTACGTCGTCAACAGGCCCGCTGTGTCTTCCAGATCCTTCACGCCGAGCGGCAGGCCGTGCAGCAGCCCGAGCGGTTCACCATTGAGCACGGCGCGCTCTGCGGCTTTTGCGGCTTCGCGCGCCTGCGGAAAGCACGTCGCCGTGACGGCATTGACGGCAGGATTGATGGCTTCGATGCGGTCGATGCAGGCGTCGAGCAGCTCGACCGGCGAGATTTCCTTGGCGCCAATCAGCCGGCGTAGTTCCACCGCAGACCGGCTGACGAGTTCGTCGTTGTGCGACATGAACATTTCCCTTTAAAGCGCTTCGCCCGTGCGGTCCCGCAGCCAGATCACCGGCACCAATGACACGAGGCATGCGGCCGCCACGTACCACGCCGGCGCCAGCGGGTTGCCGGTGCGCTCCACCAGCCAGCTCGCGATGAACGGCGAGAAGCCGCCGAAGAACGATGCGCTCACCACATAGGTGAGTGCAATGCCGGTGGCACGTACGTGCTTGGGAAACAGCTCGGGAATCATCACCAGCACCGGCACGATCTGCGCGGCCACGAACACGGCCAACAATGCCGACACGATGTACAGCGCCAACGGCGTCGGATGCGCGCCCAGAAAGGCAAACGCCGGGTAGACCGCCAGCAGCATGATGATGCGCGACGTAACCAGCACGCGCTTGCGGGTGTAGCGATCGGCCAGGCGCCCGGCAATTGGCGCGGCCACGAACAGCACCAGCGAGCTGACCACGCCCGAGGCCACCGCCGCGGTGGGCGACATATGCAGCGTGCGCACCGCGTGGCTGGGCAGGAAGAATGCGGTGATGTACACCGACACCGAACCGCCCAGTTCCGCAAACGTGCCGAGAATGGTCAGCTTCAGATGCGTGGTCAGCGCAGCCTTGAGCGCGCCTTGCGGCTTGGCGGGCTTGGTGCCGCATCGCGGCGGTCGAGCGTCTCTTCCAGCCGGCGGCGGATCAGCATGCCGGCCGGCGCTGCAAAAATGCCCAGCAGGAACGGCAGCCGCCAGCCCCAGGCGAGCACCGCCTCCTTGGAGAGCGTCACGTTGATGAGCGTGGCGACCGCCGCGCCCAGCGCGAGGCCCAGCGCGGTTGCCGCAAAGTTCCAGCTCGCAAAGAATGCCCGCGTGCGGTCGCTTGCGTATTCGACCAGCAACGTGGTGCCGGGCCCGAATTCGCCGCCGGCTGCAAAGCCCTGCATCAGGCGCGCGGCCAGCACGATCATCGGGGCGAAGATGCCCGCCGTCGCGTACGTGGGCGCCGTGGCGATGAGCGCGCACGACAGCGCCATCATCATGATGGTCAGCACCATCGCCTTCTTGCGCCCGGCGCGATCGGCATACGCGCCGATGATCACGCCGCCGAGTGGCCGCACCACAAAGCCGACGCCAAACACCCCGATCGACAACAGGAACTGGTTCACCGGCGATGCCGACGGAAAGAACAGTTGCCCGATCTGGATGGCGAAGTAGCTGTAGATGGTGAAGTCGTAAAACTCCAGCGCTGTGCCGATGGTGGTAGCGGCAATGACTTGCGTGCGTGACAGCGCGGGGCGGCTGTCGAGGGCGAGTGTCGACACGGGCGGCTCTCCTGGGTTGGAGGCTGGGGAGGGTTTGAGTTATCGTATACGAGAAAAATCAAATTCTCGTATACGAGAAAACCCGGAGACGTGCGTGGCATCGAGCGCAAAAGCGGCTATCCAGCCCCATTCAATCGACGAGGCACCGGCGCAGCTCAATCACCAGGAGGTGGGGGCGCGCATCCGTGAGGCGCGCAAGGCGCGCGGGCTGACGCTGCAGGAGCTGTCGGAGCGTTCTGGCGTGGCGCTGTCCACCATTTCCAAGGCCGAGCGCGGCGATATTGCCCTCACCTATGAGAAGTTTGCCGGCCTGGCGCAGGCGTTGGGGCTGGAATTCGAGCAACTGCTCGGCCGGCGCCGCACGCCCGACGCTGGACCGCTGCGGCCCACCTTCACGCCATCGGGCGGCCAGGTCATTTACGACACGCCGAACTACGAATACGGCATGCTGGCCGACGCGCTGACCGGCAAACGCATGCTGCCGATGCGCGCACACATCCGCGCGCGCTCGGTCGACGACTTTCCCGATTACATCCGCCACCCTGGCGAGGAATTCGTCTTCGTGCTGGGCGGCGAGATCGAACTGCGCTTCGAGAACGGCGACGCCTTTCGCCTGACGCCGGGCGACAGCCTGTACTTCGACAGCGCAGTCGGCCACATCTATCTGTCCGTCAGCAAGGAAGACGCCGAGATACTCGCGTGCTGCACCGGCACGGACGTGCGCGAACTCGGCGACGTGATCTGAGCTGCGTCGCCGCGTGGCGTCGCTTGTTCATTTGCGTAAGGCCCGCCCCGCCAGCACATCCGGCATCGCCTTGCCGTCGGCCACGGCCACCGCGCCGTTGACCAGCACCCAGCGTACGCCCACAGGTGGCAGGCCCGGCTGTTCGTAGCTTGCGCGGTCGGCATAAGTGGCCGGGTCGAAAATGACCAGATCGGCAAACTTACCCGCCTGCACCGTGCCGCGATCCTTGATGCCGAAGATTTCGGCCGTGCGGGCGCTGGCCTGGCGGATGGCAAACGGCAGCGTCATCACGTGCTTGCGCGTGACGTATTCACCGATGCGGCGTGCAAAAGTGCCGGCTTCGCGCGGGTGTCCGGCAATGCCGTCGGAGCCGCCCACGACGAAGTCCTGCTTCATGAAGGCTTCCAGGTCGGCGTCGCTCATGTTGAACGACACGATGTTCGTGCCGCCGTGCTGGATCACGCTGATGGCCGCATCGACGGGGCTCACGCCGAGCTTCTTGCCCAGCGCCTCGAGCGACTGCCCGTTGTATTCGGGGTTGGCAGAGATCAGCACCTGCGCGGCGGGCCCGTTACGCTGTTGCATGGCTTTTTCCATGTCGGTGGCAATGCGGGCACGCGTGGCCGGGTCTTCCAGGCGCTTGAGCAGCGCGTCGTTGCCGCCGTCACGCGCCCAGCCGGGCACCAGCGCCGGAATGATGTGCGTGCTCGACGCCGTGTACGGATACTGGCTTGCCGATACGTTCATGCCGTCGGCCTGCGCCTGCCGCATCAGGCCGATGACCTCCGCGCTCTTGCCCCACGAATCCACACCCAGCGCCTTGATGTGCGAAATGTGGATCGGGATGCCCGACTGCCGGCCGATGTCCAACGCCTCTTTCACGGCGTTGACAAGCCCCGTGCGAAAGTTGCCCTCGTCGCGCAGGTGTGTGTCGTAGATGCCGCCGCGCGCGGCCACGATCTTGGCCAGCGCGACCACCTCGTCGGTTTTGGCGAACACGCCCGGCGTACACGAGGCCCGTCGACATGCCGAATGCGCCGTCGCGCATGCCGTCTTCCATCAGCGTCTGCATGGCCTTGAGTTCGTCGGCGGTGGGTGCACGCGCCACGTCGCCCATCACGCGGTGGCGCACGGCGTTGTGGCCCACCAGCATGGCTACGTTCGTGCCGATGCGGTTGGCGTCGAGCGCCTTGAGCGTCGGCCCGATGCGGTCGAGATCCGGCCCGTCGCCTTCGAGCACGATGCCGTCGTTGCCGATCACCACCGTCGTCACGCCTTGCAGCAGGTACGGCAGGTTCTGGTGCCGGTCTTTGGAGATGAGGTTGTGATAGGCGTGCGTATGCGGATCGATAAAGCCCGGCGCCACCACCAGCCCGCGCGCATCCAGCACCGTCTTCGCCTGCACGCCCGTGGCGGAGGGCTGCACCAGCACGATGCGGTCATCGCGGATGCCCACGTCGGCCACGAAGGGCGCGCCGCCGCTGCCGTCGACCACCGTGCCGTTGCGGATCAGGATATCGACCGGTTCAGGCTCCGGCGCGGCACGGGCCGGACCAGCGAGCGCAAGGCTCAGGGTGAGGGCGGACAGCAGGCACTGCGGCAGACGGTGTGGGCGCATATCGGCTTCCTTGTGGTTTGCAGCGAGTGTAAGGAGCCTTGTTGCCCACATGACATGCAAATGGTTCGGCCCGGTATGCGGAACGGACATGCAGGGCTTCACGGCGCTGGAACGCTTGCGCGCAGGCGTCAATACAACACTCAGCGTTATCAATATCTGAATTAAGAACAACTAATCACCCGGAAAGCCTTGCCAGCATTGGGTGTGGCAAGACATTGGCGACAATGTGCGGCCGTCCCCACTTTGGAGGGGGGCAACTGCCTTGCCCCGGTGACACAATCGCGAAAATTCAGAAGTCATGCTGCGCGACATGCGACGCATGGCAGACCCGGTCGGGGAGCTTCATGCAAGAGAGTTGGATGGCAATTTCGGCGGCGCGCGCGCGGGCGCATCGCCTGTACGGCGTGCGCGGCTGGCTCGTGACACTGCTGTGGCTGAATACGCTGCCGGCGCTGGCGATCGTGCTGGCGATGGGCATGATGCTCACGCTCGGCGACGCCAATGGCGGACCGGCGCGGGCGGCACCGGCGCTGGCTGGGCTCGTCTTTCCGCTGGGGCTCGTCACCGTGGCTTTCCTGCGCCTGCGCTGGTTTCCGATGGTGTGGCTCGGATACGGCGTGCTCCAGCTGCTGGCCACGCTGGCCATGAGCGGCGGAATCCACGCGTGGACGACACAAGCCTCCGGCGGCACGGCAGGGCGCATGCCGATCATGCTGCTGCTGGCAGCGGAGGCGTTGCTGCTGATCGGCACGGCAGCGTACATCTGGTTTTCGCGCCGCGTGCGCGTGACCTATCGGCATGAGGTGCGGCTGACCGATCCTGCTGCAGCGCCGGCTGTGTTCGACAAGCCCGCCCCCAATGAAACGCCCTCTGACGCCACCGACCACGCACGCGAACGGGCCGCCCTGCGGCGCGTTGCGCAGGAACTGAGTTCCGGCGTGCTGGACACTCGAACCTGGATGCACGTCATGCGGCATCACGCCGATGCCACCGACGGCACCCGCACGGCGGCCTATGTGCGTGCGCGCATGTCAGAGCTGTGTCCGCCGGCGCACGTGCATCCGCCGGTCGTGCGCACGTTGTCGACGGGGCTGGGCGCGCTGCTGGTCAGCCTGATCGCAGCGGGTGCGCTGATGGCGGCGGTGATTGCGCTGGCGCTGCGCGTGCCTGGCGAGGGCACCGAGCTGCTTGAACTGCTCGTTGCCGTGGCGCTCACGCTGAGCTGGCTCGGTGGCCTCTTTGTTGGCGCGGGCTTCCTGCGCCGCGTTGCCTGACGCCTATCGCGTGGCCATCGGCGCGGCCGCGGCCTGGTTCCAGTCGCCGCCTACCGCCTTGACGAGGAACAGGCTCGTCGTCATTTGCTGGCCCAGAATCTGCACCGCCGTGCGCTGGTTGTTCAACAGCGACTGCTGCGCGGTGATCACGTCCAACGACGTTGCCAAGCCGCCCTCATAGCGTGCGCTGGCAATGTCGTAGACCTTGCGGGCGCTTTCCACGGCATGGCGCGCCTGGCTTGCGGCACGGTCCAGCGATTGCAGTCCGGCCAGACCATCTTCGACTTCCTGCAGCGCGCCCAGCACCGTCTGGCGGTAGTTGGCGATCGCACCTTGGTAGGCCGCGTTGGCAATGTCCACACGCGCCCGCGTGCGGCCGGCGTCAAACACCGTCTGCGCGATCTGCGTGCCGAACGACCACAGCAGCGTCGGCGCAGAAAACAGCAGCGCCAGATCGCGGCTTTCCCAACCGGCGCCGCCGTTGAGCATCACGCTCGGGAAGAACGCAGCGCGTGCCACACCGACTTGCGCGTTGGCAGCAGCGGCCCCGCGTTCAGCGGCCGCCACGTCGGGCCGGCGTTCGATGACGTCGGACGGCAGCGCCACCGGAATCTGCGGCGCCGTGCCCTTGAGCGGCGTCGGCTCGATGTGAAAAGCGGGTGCAGGTGTGCCGACCAATGTGGCCAGCGCGTGCTCGTACTGCGCGCGTTGCTTGGTCAGCAGTTCGGCCTGCGTGGCGGTGCTGTCGACCAGCGCCTGTTGCTGCGCCAGGTCGAGCCCCGATGCCACGCCGTCCTGATGCCGTGAGGTGACGAAATCGAGCGCCTTGCGCTGCAGCGCCAGCCCTTCCTGCACCACGGCGATTTCCGCGTCGGTCTCGCGCAGGTTGTACCAGGTGGTGGCGACCTGCGCGGCCAGCAGCAGGCGGAAGTTCTCGACGTTGGCTCCGGCCTGCTCTTCGCTCGCCGCCGCGTTGGCGACGGTGTTGCGCACGCGGCCGAACAGATCGGCTTCGTAACTCGCCTCGGCGCGCAGCACGAAATCGCTCTGGATGGTCGACATGGTCGGGCTGGTGTACGACGAGAGCGGTCGCTCCGACGACGTGCGCGTGCGCGTGTCGTTGTTGGTGGCCGTGATGGTCGGCAGCAGGCTGGCGCGTGCCACGCGCGTCTGCGCCTGTGCCTGCTCCAGGTTCGACAGCGCGACCTTGAGCGACTGGTTGTGCGCCAGCGCCTGCGTGATCAGCCTGTCGAGCTGTGGATCGTTGAAGCGTTGCCACCACGGGCCTTTGGGCGCGGCGTCGGCGGGCTGCGCGGCGCGCCAGGGTGCCTCGGTCTGCCAGCGCGCCGGCACTTCCATGGCGGGGCGCTCGTACGTCGGCGCGAGCGAGCAACCGGCCAGCGAGACGATCAGCGAGGCCGCCAGCGCGGTGGTGTGCAGCCGCGTCATGATGCGTGCGGCGCCGATGCCCCCGGTGCCGATGCGGGCGCGGGGGTGACGATGCTCACCGCCTCGCCTTGCTCGATCGAATCGGCCGGGTTCAGGATCAGCGCGTCCGTCGCCTTCACGCCAGACACGATTTCCACCGTGCGGCCGTAGTCGCGCCCGATGGTGACAGGGCGCAGGTCGACGCGGCCGTTTTCTGCAATGGCGATGCGCGGGCCTTCCTTGCGGAAGAGCAGCGTGTTCGTCGGCACGAGATAGGTGCCCTGCGCGTTGGCGCCCGCATCGTCGCCGGACGATTTGCCCTTGATGGCGACCTGCACATACGCACCCGGCAGCAGGCGGCCGTCCTTGTTGGGCAGCTGCACTTCCACTTGCATGGTGCGCGTGGTGGCGTCGATGGCGCCGGAGGCGCGCGCGATGGTGCCGTGGAAGGTCTGGCCCGGCAGTTCGGCCAGCGTCACGGCCACGTCCTGGCCGACCTTCACCTGCTGCGAATACGCCTGCGGCACATACAGGTAGATGCGCAGCGGATCGGTCTGCGCCAGCGTGAACAGCTCCCGGTTGGCGCCCGCATTGCCGGCGTTGACCAGCGTGCCGACGTCGACATTGCGCTTGGTCACCACGCCTGCAAACGGCGCCACCACGCGGCGGAAGCCTTGCAGCTCCTGCAAGCGGCGCACGTTGGCTTCGGCAGCGGCCAGGTCGGCCTGGGCCTGGTTGGCGGCGCTGGTGCGCTCGTCCAGCTCCTGTTGCGAGACGGCGTCTTTCTGGCGCAGGTTCTGCCAGCGCGTGAGCGACGTCTGCGCCAGCGCCTTGCGTGCGGCGGCCTGGTTGCGTGTGGCCTGCGCCTGGTTCAGTTCCTGGTCGACTTCGGGCGTGTCGAGCAGCGCCAGCACTTCGCCCTTGTCGACGTGGGCGCCGATGTCCTTGAACCAGCGCAGCACATAGCCGCTCGTGCGGGCATAGATGGGCGATTCAACGTAGCCCTGCAGCGTGCCCGGCAGCGTCAGCTCGCGGTTGGCGCTGGCCGGTTTGGGGGCGACGGTGGTGACGTAGCGACTGGTCTGCGCGTTCACCTGCCGCTCCAGCGCCTGCGCGTTGTAGTAGCGGCCGACCAGCGTGCGCCCAGCGCCCAGCGCCAGCACCACCACCACGGCAATCACGACCCAGCGTGCGCGGCGCATGGCGGGACCGCGATCCACCTGTTCGATCGGGTCGACGGTGACGACGTGGTGCGGCGGGCCGTCCGCTGGATGCCCGGAATGCGCCCCAGGATGGGCACTGGATGTTTGCTCAGACATGTCCTTCGCTTCCCCGCAAATCGTGACTACGCCGGGCGGCGCGCCGCTGCAATCTGTTGTGCACGCTGGCAAACACCACCGGAACAAAGAAGAGGGTCGAAACGGTCGCGAACAGCAGACCTCCGATCACCGCGCGCCCCAGCGGCGCGTTCTGCTCTGCGCCCTCGCCGAGGCCCAGCGCCATGGGCACCATGCCGATGATCATTGCCAGCGCCGTCATCAGCACCGGACGCAGGCGGGTGGCGCCGGCTTCGAGCGCGGCCTGCACCGGCGCAATGCCTTCGGCCAATCGCTCGCGCGCGAACGAGATCAACAGAATCGAATTGGCCGTCGCCACGCCCATCGTCATGATTGCCCCCGTGAGCGACGGCACCGACAGCGTCGTCCCCGTCACGAACAGCATCCACGCGATGCCCGCCAGCGCCGCGGGCAGGGCCGTCACGATGATGAGCGGGTCGATCCACGACTGGAAGTTCACGACGATCAGCAGGTACACCAGCACGATCGCCATGACGAGGCCGAGCCCCAAGCCGAGGAACGACGATTCCATCGTCTTCACCTGACCGCGCACCGTGACCTGTGCGCCGCGCGGCAGCTTGGGGCGGATGTCGTCGACGGCTTTCTGTACTTCCTTGGCGACCGCGCCCAGGTCACGGCCCTGCACGGCGGCATAGACGTCCACCACCGGCGTGATGTCGTAGTGCGACACCACTTGCGGCTGCACCGCGGGGCTGACCTGCACGAGGTTGCCCAGCAACTGCGGCCCGCCTGCCTGTGCAGCGCCGCCGCGCGAGCTTGCCACCGGCGTGCGCAGCAGCGCGTCGAGCGAATCGACGCGGTACTGCGGGCTGGTGACGGCCACCTGGTACACCACGCCGTTGATCGGGTTGAGCCAGAACGTGGGCGAGGTCTGGAAGCTTGAGCTGAGCGACACGAGCAGGTTCTGCGC
Source organism: Ralstonia sp. 1B3 (assembly GCF_036631435.1). Classification (NCBI taxonomy): domain Bacteria; kingdom Pseudomonadati; phylum Pseudomonadota; class Betaproteobacteria; order Burkholderiales; family Burkholderiaceae; genus Ralstonia; species Ralstonia sp. 1B3. Next base: position 86,909 of record NZ_JAPNUG010000041.1, read on the forward strand.
CACGTCGCGCCCTTCCAGGCCGACCTGCTGGATGCGCGTACGGTCCATGTTCAAGGCGAGCGTGGGCTGGTCGAAGCGCTGGTGCACATGTGTATCCACCGCGCCAGGAATCTGCTTGATGCGGTTGGCCAGCATGCCCGCAAGCTGCTTATTGGTGGCCACGTCGGCGCCGGAGAACTGCACGTCGATGGCCGACGGCAAACCAAAGTTCAGGATCTGGCTGACGATGTCTGCAGGCTGGAACGCGAATTCCACGCCCGGAAAGCGCTTCGGCAGTTCTTCGCGCAGGCGGCGGATGTATTCCGCGCTGGGTTTGCGCTCGCCCTCGTGCAGGGCAATCAGGATTTCGCCGTCGAGCGTGCCGATGGTGCCCGCGTTGCTGTACGACAGATTGATCCCCGAGTTCGGCACGCCGAGGTTGTCGAGAATCGTCGACAGTTCCTGTTTGGGGATGATGTCGCGGATGGCTGTTTCCACCTCGTCGGCCAGCCGTGCGGTTTCTTCAATCCGCAGGCCCGACGGTGCGCGCATGTGCAGGCGGATCTGTCCGGCATCTACATCGGGGAAGAAGTCACGGCCCAGCACCAGGAACAGCGCGCACGACGCCACGCAGAAGCCCAGGAATGACAGCGCGAATACGCGGCGGCGCTCCAGCAGCCCGCCGAGGATGGCGGCGTAGTTGCCGCGCATGTGTTCGAACTGCGTGTTGAATGCCCGGTAGATGCGGCCGAACGTGCTCGGTTTTGCGTCGGCTTTCCCGGCGTCATGCGGGTGGCCGGTCATGAGCATCATCACCAGCGTCGGCACGAGCGTGCGCGAAAGCACGTATGAAGCCAGCATCGCAAAGATCACCGCTTCGGCCATCGGCACGAACAGGTAACGCGCCACGCCCGTGAGGAAGAACATCGGCACGAACACGATGCAGATGCAGATTGTGGACACGAAGGCGGGCACGGCAATTTCGGCGGCGCCATCCAGGATGGCGGTGACGGGCGCCTTGCCTTCGTGCAGATGGCGCTCGATGTTCTCGATGGTGACGGTGGCGTCGTCCACGAGAATCCCGACCGCGAGCGCCAGGCCGCCCAGCGTCATCAGGTTGATGGTCTCGCCGATCAGGTGCAGCACGATGATCGACGACAGGATCGACAGCGGAATCGACACCGCAATGATGGCCGTGCTGCGCCAGTTGCCGAGGAACAGCAGGATCATGGCCGCCGTCAGGCATGCGGCGATGATCGCCTCGCGGATCACGCCTTCAATGGCCGCCTTCACGAACAGCGACTGATCGAACAGGGGCGTGATCTTCAAGTCTTGCGGCAGCGCGGCGGCCGCGGCCGGCAGCAGCTTGTGGATGTTGTTGACGATATCGAGCGTCGATGCGCCGCCGTTCTTCAGGATGGACAGCAGCACCCCGCGCTGGCCGTCCTGGCGCACCACATTCGTCTGCGGCGAGAAACCGTCGCGCACGTGGGCCACGTCGCCCAGGTACAGCGTGGCGCCGTTGCTGGTCCTTACCGGAATCGCATTGAGCGCGGCGATGCTGCCCGGCGTGCCGTTGAGCGTGACGCCGTATTCGGTGGCGTCGATCTTTTGCGTGCCGGCCGGCAGGATCAGGTTCTGCGCGCCTACCGCGTTGACGATGTCGACGGGCGTCAGGCCCTGCGCCAGCAGCTTCTGCGTATCGAGATCGACCGTGATCTGCCGGCTCTTGCCGCCATACGGAAACGGCACCGCGATGCCCGGCACCGTGATCAGGCGCGGGCGCAGGAAGTTCAGCGCCGCATCATTGAGTTCCTGCTCCGACAGCGTGTTGCTCGACAGGCCCAGTTGCAGGATCGGAATGCTCGACGCCGAATACTTGATCACCAGCGGCGGCGTGGTGCCCGGCGGCAACTGCCGCACCTGCGCCTGCGTGCTCGCCACGATCTGCGCGAGCGCGGTCTGGATGTTGGCGTTGGGCTGGAAGAAGACTTTGATGATCGACACGCCGCCCAACGATTGCGACTCGATGTGCTCGATGTCGTTGACGGTCGTCGTCAGGCTGCGCTCGGTGACGGAGACGATGCGGTCGGCCATCTCCTTCGCGGGCAGCCCGTTGTAGTTCCAGATGATGCTCGCGACCGGAATGTCGATTTCCGGGAAGATGTCCGTGGGCGTACGCATGAGCGTAAACGGCGTCGCCAGCAGGATCAGCAGGGCGAGGACGATGAACGTCAGCGGCCTTCGCAGCGCGAGTTGGACAATCCACATGGAGGCGTTTCAGAACCGCGGTGCGTTGATGGAGGGCGACGGTTGTTCGATCCCGCCCGACAGGCAGGGACCAGCCATTCTAGCGCCGGGGGCCGCCGATCAATATGTCGCTTTGATCTGACTTTATTACATTGCATAACGGCAACTGCCGTGGCAACTGAAGGGCCCCGCTCAGCGCAGATTGCGCCCGCATTGCAGCAGCAGATCGTGCAGCAATGCCGCGTGCGCGGCGTCGATTCCTTGCAGCATTTCCTGCTCGAGCCGGCTGACGGCCTCGTCGCACAGCGCCAGCAGCGCGAGCGCTTCGTCGGTCAACCCGAGCATGACGATGCGGCCGTGCGTTGGGTCGGGCGTGCGCGTCACCCAGCCGCGGGCTTCCATCGCCTTCACCACTTCATTGGCCGACTGCGGCGACATGAACGAGCGCTCCGCCAGTTGCGCGTTCGACAGACTGCCCCGCGCGTGCAGCACAGACAGCGCCGTGAATTGCGGCACCGTCAGCCCGTGCGGGGCGAGCGCTTCGCCCAGGCGGCGCTTGACGATGCGATCGGTGCGGCCGATCAGGTAGGGCAGTCGTGCAGACGTTGCGGGTGCGCCGTCTTGTGCGGGCTGAGGTGTGTTGCGTTTGGTTCGTGTGGCCGCCATGGATGTGAGTGGGTGTGCACCTATGCAGATGCGCACATTCTGCTACGTGTCGTTCGGATCAGGGTTTACGGCAATGATAATCTCCTTGTTATATCAGGCTACCTGATATTAAATTGGCACCAAGCTGAGACGCGCCGCACACAAGACGGCGGGCATCTCAAGCAGCCGACAGATCAAGGAGACGGAAATGGCTGATTACCAAGGGCGCTGGCAAACCGTGGACGTAAAGGTGGACCAGGGCATTGCATGGGTGACGTTCAACCGCCCCGAGAAGCGCAATGCCATGAGCCCGACGCTCAACTCGGACATGATCCAGGTGCTCGAAGCGCTGGAGCTGGATGCCGATGCCAAGGTGCTGGTACTGACCGGCGCAGGCGATGCGTGGACGGCCGGTATGGATTTGAAGGAGTACTTCCGCGAAGTCGACGCCGGCCCGGAAATCCTGCAGGAGAAGATCCGGCGCGATGCCTGCCAGTGGCAATGGAAGCTGCTGCGCATGTATGTTGCCGACCATCGCGATGGTCAACGGCTGGTGCTTCGGCGGCGGGTTCTCGCCGCTGGTGGCGTGCGATCTGGCGATTGCGGCGGACGAGGCCACCTTCGGCCTGTCGGAAATCAACTGGGGCATTCCGCCGGGCAACCTCGTCAGCAAGGCGATGGCCGATACCGTGGGCCACCGCCAGGCGCTCTACTACATCATGACCGGCGAGACCTTCACCGGTCAGCAGGCCGCCGCCATGGGCCTCGTCAACGAGAGCGTGCCGCGTGCCCACCTGCGTGCGCGCACCGTGGCACTGGCCGAGAAGCTGCTGGAGAAGAACCCCGTGGTGCTGCGCGCCGCCAAGCACGGCTTCAGCGCAGCCGCGAGCTGACGTGGGAGCAGAACGAGGATTATCTGTACGCCAAGCTCGACCAGGCCACGCTGCGCGATCCGGAGGGCGGCCGCGAGCAGGGCCTCAAGCAGTTCCTGGACGACAAGTCGATCAAGCCGGGCCTGCAAGCCTACAAGCGCGCCTGATCTGGTCCGCTCACGCCAACGCCCCCGGAGACGAACCCATGCCTGAGGTGACTCAGCTTGTGACCCTGCTGATCGGCGGTGAAAGCCGGCCAGCTGCCAACGGTGCCACCTTCGAGCGCCGCAATCCCGTCAACGACGCGGTCGCATCGCGCGCGGCGGCGGCCACGCTGGAAGATGCCGACGCCGCCGTGCAGGCTGCTGCCGATGCGTTCCCCGCGTGGGCGGCCTTGGCGCCGGGCGAGCGCCGCAAGCGGCTCCTGAAGGCCGCCGACTTGATGGACCAGCACACCGACGCCTTCATTCGCGCCGGCGCGGCGGAGACCGGCGCCAGCCCCAACTGGATCGGCTTCAACGTCATGCTGGCGGCCAACATGCTGCGCGAAGCCGCCTCCATGACCACGCAGATCGACGGCAGCGTGATCCCCTCGGATGTACCGGGCAACTTTGCGATGGCCGTGCGCCAGCCCTGCGGTGTGGTGCTCGGCATTGCCCCGTGGAACGCGCCGGTGATCCTGGGCACGCGCGCGCTGGCAATGCCGCTGGCATGCGGCAACACGGTCGTGCTCAAGGCGTCGGAGCTGTGCCCGGCCGTGCACCGGCTGATCGGCACCGTGCTGCAGGAGGCGGGCCTGGGCGATGGCGTGGTCAACGTGGTGACCAACGCGCCGGCCGACGCCGCCGAGGTGGTGGAGCGCCTGATCGCGCATCCGGCCGTGCGCCGCGTGAACTTCACGGGCTCGACGCATGTGGGGCGCATCATTGCGCAGCACGCGGCGCGGCACCTGAAGCCTGCGCTGCTGGAGCTGGGCGGCAAGGCGCCGGTGCTGGTGCTGGACGATGCCGACCTGGATGCCGCGGTGGACGCGATTGCGTTTGGCGCATTCTTCAACCAGGGGCAGATCTGCATGTCGACCGAACGCGTCATTGTCGATCGCAAGATTGCCGATGCCCTCGTCGACAAGCTGGCCGCCAAGGCGCGCACGCTGCGCGCAGGTGACCCGACTGACGCGACCGCGCAACTGGGCGCGATGGTGAGCGTAGATGCAGCCAGGCGCGTGCAGGCGCTGGTGGAAGATGCCCGCGCGCACGGCGCTGCGCTGCCCGTCGGCTTGCACATGGATGGCGCCATCGTGCAGCCGGCCATCGTGGATGGCGTGACGCCCGCCATGCGGCTGTACAACGAGGAATCGTTCGGCCCCGTGGTGACGGTGGCGCGCGTGGATGGCGATGAAGAGGCGATTCGCCTGGCCAATGACAGCGAATACGGTTTGTCGGCCGCCGTGTTCAGCCGCGATGTGTCGCGCGCCATGCGGGTCGCGCAGCGTATCGAATCGGGCATCTGCCACATCAACGGCCCCACCGTGCACGACGAGGCGCAGATGCCGTTTGGCGGCGTGAAGAGCAGCGGCTACGGCCGGTTCGGCGGCAAGGCGTCGATTGCGGAATTTACTGAGCTGCGCTGGATCACCTTGCAGAATACGCCGCGCCACTATCCGGTTTAACCGATCTGAAGTTCGGCAGCCGCCCACCACAACCATAAAACGGGCGGCGCATTCAGGAGACAAGACGTGAATCACGTCGAAATGCAGGCTCAGGGCCCGCAGGTTCAAACCGGGCATCACACGCCGCCCCCGGCAGGTGTGCCCGATCACCCCTACAGGCAGGTTGCCGTGAGCGATGCGCCTGCGCGTTGCGAGATGGACGCGCGCGGCGGCGGTGTCTGGCACGTGCGCAATACCGAAGCGCTGGCGGAACATCCGGCGCGCATGACCGACTGTCTGGTCGCGGGCGCGCAGCGCCACCCGGATCGCGTGCTGGCTGCACGTCGCGGGCCGGACGGCGCATGGATCAAGCTGACCTACCGCGAGATGCTGGTGCGCGCACGCGCCATCGGTCAGGCATTGCTGGATCGCGGCGTCTCCACCGAGCGCCCGCTGGCGATTCTGTCCGGCAATGATCTTGAGCACTTGCAGCTGGCGCTCGGCGCCATGTGGGCGGGTGTGCCCTACGCGCCGGTGTCGCCGCCGTATGCATTGGTGTCGACGGATTTCGGCAAGCTGCGCCACGTGTTTGACGTGCTGACGCCGGGGCTCGTCTATGCGGCGGATGGCGCGGCCTTTGCCAACGCCATCGGCGCGGTGGTGCCGCCCGGCGTGGAGGTCATCACGCGCGACGGCGTATTGCCCGGGCGCAGCGCCACCGCCTTCGACACGCTGCTGCACACGCCCGTGACCACGGCAGACGCCGCGCAGGCCGCAACCGGCCCCGATACGCTGGTCAAGGTGCTGTTTTACCTCCGGCTCGACGCGCGCGCCCAAGGCCGTGCCGACCACGCACCGCATGCTGTGCAGCAACCAGCAGATGCTGCGCCAGACGATTCCCGAATTCGCCAAGGAGCCGCCGGTGCTGGTGGATTGGCTGCCGTGGAACCACACGTTCGGCGGCAGCCACAACGTCGGCATCGTGCTCTACAACGGCGGCACGCTTTACATCGATGACGGCCGGCCCGTGCCGGGCAAGTTCGACGAGACCCTGCGCAACCTGCACGAGATCGCGCCCACTGCGTATTTCAACGTGCCCAAGGGATGGAAGAACTCGCGCTGGCGCTGGAACGGGACCCGGCGCTGCGCGAGACCTTCTTCTCCCGCGTGAAGCTGTACTTCTTTGGCGGTGCAGGACTGTCGCAAGAGGCCTGGGACCGGCTGGAGCGCGTGACCGGCCAGCACTGCGGCGAACGCATCCGCATCATGGCCGGCCTGGGCATGACAGAGACGTCGCCGTGCTGCCTGTTCACGACCCGGCCGATCATGCGTTCGGGCTATGTCGGCACGCCGGCGCCGGGCTGCGAACTCAAGCTCGTGCCCGTGGGCGACAAGCTGGAGGCGCGCTTTCGCGGGCCGCACGTCATGCGTGGCTACTGGCGCCTGGGCGAAGAGCCTGCCGCACCGGTCTTCGATGAAGACGGCTACTACTGCAGCGGCGACGCGCTGCGTTTCTACGACGCCGACCACCCCGAAAAAGGCCTCGTCTTCGATGGCCGCATCGCGGAGGACTTCAAGCTCAGCTCTGGCACGTTCGTCAGCGTGGGCCCATTGCGTGCACGTGTGATTGCCGCGGGCGCGCCGTATGTGCAGGACGTGGTGATTGCCGGCATGAACCGTGACGACATCGGCTTGCTGGTGTTCCCGCAGATGGAGCGATGCCGGCGGCTCTCTGGCCTGCTGCCAAGCGCCAGCGCAGCCGAAGTGCTGGCCGCCCCTGCCGTGCGCGCCGCATTTGCCGCACTGCTGCACGAACTGAACGCCACGGCCACCGGCAGCGCGACGCGCGTGGCGCGGCTGCTGTTGCTCGACGTGCCGCCATCGCTTGACCGCGGCGAGGTCACCGACAAGGGCACGCTCAACCAGCGCGCCGTGCTCGCCCACCGTGCCGAGCAGGTCGACACGCTGTATCGCGATGGCGATCCCGCGGTGATTCGCGCGGGCTGATTCCAACGCAGGACGACACCCAACCGGCAAAGACCGGTTCATCCACCCAGGAGGAGACTCATGAAGACCGTCATGTCACGGGGCATGGCGCTGGCCGCGCTCGCCCTCGCGCTGAGCTGTGCCGGCTGCAACGACGACAGCACAGGCGACGCATCGTCGTCGCAAGCTTCGCAGCTGCCGCAGCTTTCGCCCGCCACGGGTTTGAATCTCGCCAGCGCGTGCGAGAGTTTTGCCGGCAAGCTGAGTTTTGCCAACACCAGCATCACCGCCATCTCGACCGTGGCGGCAGGCACGTTGAGCGTGGGCGGCAACGCCGTGCCCGAGCACTGCCTCATCACCGGCACCATGAACACGCGTGTGAGCCCGGTGGACGGCAAGACGTACGCCATCGGTTTCGAGATGCGTCTGCCCAAGGCATGGAACGGTCGCTTCTACTACCAGGCCAACGGCGGGCTGGATGGCGCGGTGGCCACGGCGCTGGGCGCGTTGGGCGGTGGTCCCGCCAGCAGTGCACTGGGCTCGGGTTTGCCGTCATCAGTTCGGATGCCGGGCATAACGGCAGCCAGGTGCCGCTGTTCGGGCGCGACCCGCAGGCCCGCCTCGATTACGGCTACAACGCCGTTGCCACGCTCACGCCGATGGCCAAGGCGATGATCGCGCAGGTGTACGGCAAGGCGCCGGACCGCAGCTACTTTGGCGGGTGCTCCAACGGCGGGCGCCATGCGATGGTGGCCGCCGCGCGTTCGGCCAATGCGTATGACGGCATCGTGGCCGGCGACCCGGGTTTCCATCTGCCCAAGGCGGCCATCAACGAGGTGTACAGCGCCCAGCAACTGGCGACGGTGGCGACCGCCAACACCAGTGCGGGCTTTCCAGACATCACCACGTCCCTGAGCGCCGCGGAGCGCGCCATGGTGGCCAGCCACGTACTCGCCAAGTGCGACGCATTGGACGGCACGACCGACGGCATGATCAACAACCTCAAGGCTTGCCAGACCGCCTTCAGCCTCGCCAACGACGTGCCGACCTGCACCGGCACCCGCGACGGCACCTGCCTGACCGCCGCGCAGAAAACCGTGATGGCCAACCTGTTTGCCGGCGCGCGCAACAGTGCTGGGCAGGCGTTGTACTCGGGCTTTTCGTTTGACGCCGGCATCAGCGGCAGCAACTGGGCGGCGTGGAAGCAAGGCAACTCGATCCAGCTGGATCCTGCAGCGCTGGCGTTCGTGTTTACGACCACGCCGCAGCCGGCGTCGGCCATCACGTCACTCACCGCGTATGGCCTGGCGTTCAACATGGATACCGACGCCCCGAAGATCTTCGCCACTGACGCCACGTACACCGAATCCGCCTGGTCGTTCATGACGCCGCCCGATGAGACCAACCTCGGCACGCTCAAGGGGCGCGGCGCCAAGCTGATGGTCTATCACGGCACGAGCGACCCGGTGTTCTCGTCCGACGACACGACCGACTGGTACCAGCGCCTGGCCGCAGCCAACGGCGGCGATGCCAGCAACTTCGCGCGCTTCTATCCGGTGCCGGGCATGAATCACTGCGCGGGCGGGCCGACCGCCGACCAGTTCGACATGCTCACGCCGCTGGTGGCCTGGGTGGAGCGCGGCGTGGCGCCCGACAGCGTGGTCGCCACCGCACGCGGCCCCGCCAACGCCGTGCCGAATGCCGAAGTGCCCAGCGACTGGAATGCCGCCGGCCACGACCGCACGCGTCCGCTGTGCGCCTACCCGAAGAACGCGCGCTACACGGGCACCGGCAACATCAACGACGCCTCGAGCTTCAGTTGCCAATGACGGCCGCCCAACATCCGGAAGGAGACGCCATGCAAACCACCACCACGACGTTGAGCCGGGAGTCCGTTGGCCCCGGCGTCGCCATGACGCTCGGGCTGTGCTTCATCGTTGCGCTGCTCGAAGGGCTCGATCTGCAATCCATCGGCGTGGCTGCGCCGCGCATGGCGCGCGAGTTCGGCCTGTCGGTCGGGCAGATGGGTTTTGCCTTCAGCGCCGGCACGTTCGGCCTGTTGCCGGGCGCCATGCTGGGCGGCCGCCTGGCTGACCGCATCGGTCGCAAGCGCGTGCTGATCCTGGCGACGGCGCTGTTCGGCATCTTTTCGATCGCCACCGCGCACGTGTGGGATTTCAACAGCCTGCTGATGATTCGCGTGGCCACCGGCATCGGCCTGGGTGCCGCCATGCCCAACCTGATCGCGCTGTGTGCCGAAGCGGTACCCGCACGCCTGCGCAACACCGCCGTGAGCGTCATGTATTGCGGCATCCCGTTTGGCGGTGCCATCGCCGCGGTGGTCGGCATGTTGAGCGCCGGCGATTCCGGCTGGCGCCATATCTTCTACGTGGGCGGCTTCGGCCCGCTCGTCGTGGTGCCGCTGCTGCTGACGCTGCAGGAATCGCGCCGGTTCGACAGCGCACAGCGTGGCGCCATCCAGCCACCGCCCGTGTCATGGGCGCTGTTTGGCGAGCGCCGCACGGCCGCCACGCTGTTCCTCTGGGTCAGCTATTTCTTCACGCTGATCGTGCTGTATTTCCTGCTCAACTGGTTGCCCTCCCTGATGGCCGCACAGGGGCTGAGCCGGCCGCAGGTGGGCATGGTGCAGATCCTGTTCAACATTGGCGGCGGTGCGGGCGCGCTGGGCATTGGCATGTTGATGGATGCGGCGCGCCCGCGCTGGGTGGTGTCGGGCATGTATGTCGGCATCATCGCGGCGCTGTCGTTGCTGGCTGCGGCGGGCGGCATGGCATCGATGTCGGCCGGCGCCTTCATGGCTGGGCTGTTCGTGATCGGCGCGCAGTCGGTGCTGTATGCGCTGGCGGCGGCGTACTACCCGACCGTCGTGCGCGGTACCGGCGTGGGCGCTGCGGTGGCGGTGGGCCGGTTGGGCTCGATCGCCGGGCCGCTGCTGGCCGGTCAACTGCTGGCGATGGGGCAGCACGCCACCACCATCATCGGCGCCAGCATCCCGGTCACCATCATCGCGGCGCTGGCTGCGCTGCTGCTGCTCAAGCGGCCGCGCGTGCAGGACTGACATAGCGGTTGTTCTTTCTCGCGCCGTCGACCCGATGGCGCCTTCCACGCATACCAAACCGCCGGCCTGCCAGACATGGGGGGCGGGACCGGCTCGACCCTAGGAGGGGCCCCACATGCAAACCACCACCTTGCGCACGCACTGTCTCGTGCTGGCCACTGCCACGTGCGCGCTCGCCAGCGGCGCGGCCAATGCGCAGAGCGTCACGCTCTACGGCCTGATCGATACCGGCATCGAATACGTAAGCCATGCCAATACCAACGGCAACGGCCTCACGCGCATCCCGTCGGTCACGGGCACGCTTCCTTCGCGCTGGGGCCTGCGCGGCGCTGAAGACCTGGGCAACGGCATGAAGGCCGTGTTCACGCTGGAAAGCGGTTTCAACACCGACACCGGCACCTCCGGCCAGGGCGGACGCCTGTTCGGCCGGCAGGCGTGGGTTGGGCTCGCAAGCGATTACGGCACCGTCACGCTGGGTCGGCAGTACAGCATGGTGTTTCTGTCGCTGGCCGATGCAGACATCCTCGGCCCCAGCCAGTACGCCATCGGCTCACTCGATGCCTACATTCCAAACGCGCGCACGGACAACACCATCGCCTACAAAGGCACCTTCAGCGGCCTGACGGTGGGCGCCACGTATTCGTTCGGGCGTGACGCGGCGGGCGGTGTGCCGGCCTCCGGCACCTGCGCGGGCGAGGTGGCAGGCAATGCATCGGCGTGCCGTGCCATGTCGGCCATGGTCAAGTACGACGCGGCCACCTTTGGCGTGGCCGGCGCTTATGAAGAACAGCGCGGCGGCACTGGCGCCACCGCATCCTTCTTCAACGGCAGCGCGCCCATTGCGCTGACCGATGCGGGCGACAAAGACCGCCGCATCGTCGCCAACGGCTATGTGAAGCTCGGCAACGCCAAGCTCGGCGTGGGCTGGATCGGTCGCCACGTGCAAGCCGTTGCCGGCGACGTCCGTTCCAACCTCTACTTCGTCAACGGCAGCTATCCGCTCACGGGTGCGCTCACGCTGGATGCGGGCCTCATCCGCCTGATCAACGCCGACCAGAGCCGCAGCGCGACGATGGCCGTGCTGCGCGGCGTCTATGCGCTCTCGAAGCGCACGGCGCTGTATGCGCAGACGGGCTATCTGTGGAACAGCGCCAATGCGCAGTATTCCGTCAGCGGCGGCGGGGGTGGGACCACGCCGGGCAAGGGTGTGAACCAGCTTGGCGCGATAGTGGGGATGCGGACGGCGTTTTGATGCAGCGGGGGGCGGCACCGTCACCCGTTGACGATCTCGCCCCCATTCGGATGCAGCGTCTGCCCCGTCATGTAGCTCGCATCGGCAGACGCGAGAAAGATGTAGCAGGGCGCCACTTCATCCGGCTGGCCCGCCCGGCCCAGCGGCTCGTTGCTGCCGAATTTGGCGACGTGCTCGGCGTCGAAGGTGGACGGGATCAGCGGTGTCCAGATCGGCCCCGGCGCCACGGCATTCACCAGGATGCCCTTCTCGGCCACCTGCTGCGCCAGTGATCGCGTAAACGCGACGATTGCGCCCTTGGTGGCGGCGTAGTCCACCAGGTGGCCGCTGCCCCGAAACGCCGTGACAGAGGTGGTCGTGATGATGCGCGCGCCTTCATGCAGGTGCGGCAGCGCGGCACGGATCAGATAGAACATCGCGAAGACGTTCGTGCGGAACGTGCGCTCGAGCTGCACGGCGTCGATGTCGGCCAGGCTTTGCTGGGGGTGCTGTTCTGCCGCATTGCTCACCACGATGTCGATCTTGCCGAAGGTGGCCACCGCCTGCGTGACCACCGCGCGGGCATGCGCTTCGTCGCCCAGGTCGCCGGCAATGGCTTCGCAGCGGCGGCCAGTCGCGCGGACGAGGCGGCAGGTCTGGTTGGCGTCGTCGTGTTCGTCCAGGTACGCGATCAGCACATCGGCGCCTTCCTTGGCAAAGCCGATGGCGACCGCGCGGCCGATGCCGCTGTCGCCGCCGGTGACGATGGCGACCTTGTCGGCAAGCTTGCCGCTGCCGACGTAATTTTCCATCTCCGCCTGCGGGCGCGGCGTCATGTCGCTCTCGGTGCCGGGCTGGCGGTCCTGGTGCTGCGGTGGTTGCTGCTGTGGCTGCTCGGGCATGGCGGGCTCGCTATGAAAGTGTGGATACACCGGCTTTCAGCACACGGCATGCCATCGCGTTTCAACCCGGCGTGGCGTGCCGTCTGGCGCGCATGCGCGCGGCACGCCGCTTGCTGGCGTGGTGGAAAACACTTCACATCCACCACGGGAGGCGCCATGGACACGCTGCTGTTCCTCTTTGGCGAAGGCAAGGATCTCAATCCGTTGCAAACCGCGATGCGCGCGGTGGTGGTGTTTGCCATTGGGCTGGCGTTGGTGCGCCTGTCGGGCCGCCGCTCGTTCGGGCAGCGTGCACCGTTCGATTTCGTAGTTGCGGTGTTGCTGGGCGCCACGCTGAGCCGCGCGATCGTCGGCGCGTCGCCGTTCGTGGCGACGCTGTCGGCGTCGTTCGTACTGGTGGCGGTGCACCGTCTGCTCGGCTGGGCATGCGTGCGGATGCCCAAGCTCGATCGGCTCATCGCCGGCCGCGAACGCGAGATCTATCGGGAAGGGCGCTTCGACCAAGGCCAGATGGATGCCGCGCTCATCACCGTGGGCGACCTGCATGAAAGCGTGCGCCAGACGCTGGGCTCGCGCACGCTGGACGATGTGGAAGCCGCCATCCTGGAGCGCAACGGACAGGTCAGCCTGATCCGCAAGCGCCGCTGATTCTCCACACCTGCACACGTACACCGGAGCCAACCATGCGAGACAAGCAAGAGAAGGAAAACCGAGACGCCGAACAGCGTCAGGCCGACTGGGAGCAGGCAGAGTCGCACCGCAAGCCGGGCGATCGGCCGGCCAATGCGGAAGCCGGTCGCACCGGCAGCACGGCCCCAAGCCGCAGAGCAAGCACGACACGCTGCGCCGCATGCGGCAGGGTGAGGTGCCGCCGGGCATCACAGGCGACAAGCTGCACGATCCTGGCGACCAGGCACCCGACGCACCGCCCACCGATAACCGCAGCTGAGCCCAGCGTGCCGGCAGCAGACGACACCCCGTGGTACCGCCGGCTGGGGCCCGGCTTCATCACCGGCGCGGCGGACGACGACCCCAGCGGCATCGCCACGTACGCGCAGGCCGGCGCGCAGGTCGGCACGGGCATGCTGTGGACGCTGCTGCTGACGCTGCCGCTGATGATTTCCATCCAGCTCGTCAGTGCGCGCCTGGGGCGCGTGTCCGGCCGCGGCGTGGTGGCCAATATCCGGCAGCACCACTCGCCGTGGCTGGCGTATGCGTTCGTGGCGCTGGTCACCGTTGCCAACATCATCAACGTCGGGGCCGATATCGCGGCCATGGGCGACAGCGTGCGGCTGCTGCTGGGTGGATCAACCGCTTGGTATGCGTGCCTGTTTGCCGTGTTCACGCTCGTGCTGCAAATCTGGATGCCGTATCGCCGCTATGCGCGCTATCTGCAGTGGACTGCGCTGTCGCTGCTGGCATACGTGGCCACGGCATTTGTCGTGAAGGTGGACTGGGCGCATGCGCTGCACGACACCGTGGTCCCGCAGCTGCATTGGTCGAAAGACTATGCAATGACACTCGTCGCAGTGTTCGGCACCACCATCAGCCCGTATCTGTTTGTCTGGCAGGCCGCAGGGGAGGTGGAAGAAACCCGCCTGGCTGAAGACGAAGCGCCGCTCAAGAAGGCGCCGTGGCAGGCGAAGGACCAGTTCGCTCGCATCCGCATCGACACGACGGTCGGGATGGTGGTGTCGGCATTGATTGCCTTCTGCATCATGCTGACGGCCGCTTACGCGCTGCACACGCATGGCGTCACGAAAATCGAAACCTGTGCGCAGGCCGCCGAAGCGCTCAAACCGGTGGCTGGCCGCTTTGCGCAGACGTTGTTTGCCGTGGGCGTGATCGGCACGGGGCTGCTTGCGGTGCCGGTGCTGGCGGGCTCCGCTGCCTATGCCGCCGCGGAGGCCTTCAAGTGGCACAGCAGCCTTGAAGCGAAGGTGCACCGCGCGCCCAAGTTCTACCTGTTCCTCACGCTGGTGATGGCGGCGGCCACGGTGATGGTGTTTCTGCCCATCGAGCCGTTCAAGCTGCTGTATTGGGCCGCGGTGCTCAATGGCGTGGCCGCCACGCCTGTCATGGTGATGCTGCAGCTGATGTCGCGCCGCAAGGCGGTGATGGGGCCGTTCCGCAGTTCTCCGCTGTTGCATGGCACGGCCTGGCTGGCGACGCTGAGCATGTGCGCCAGTACCTTGCTGTTCTTCGTGCTGGCCGCGCGAGGGTCCTGACAGGCCGCCGGGTTGCCACGCAGGCACCGGGGTTGCGTGTCTTGGGCGAAACCGCGCAACAAGTGCGGTGTCCTGTTCACCAACCAGGGGTCAATCATGAAAGCTGTCGTATTTCACGGCATCGGCGACATTCGTCTGGAAGACGTGCCCGAGCCGACACTGCGCGAGCCCACCGACGCCATCGTGCGCCTCACGGCCAGCGCCATCTGCGGGACGGATCTGCACTTCGTACGCGGCACCATGGCCGATGTGAAGGAGGGGCGCATCCTCGGCCACGAAGGTGTAGGCGTGGTGGAAGCACTCGGCGACGACGTGCGTAACTTGTCGGTCGGCGATCGGGTGGTGATTCCGTCCACCATTGCATGCGGCGCGTGCGCATATTGCCGTGCCGGCTATACCGCGCAATGTGATGTGGCGAATCCGCACGGGCATCTGGCCGGCACGTCGTTCTACGGCGGCCCGGAGGAAGCCGGCGGCTTCGACGGCCTGCAGGCCGAAAAGGCGCGTGTACCGTTTGCGCACGTCAACCTCGTCAAGCTGCCCGACGAGGTGTCGGACGACCAGGCCATTCTGCTGTCGGACATTTTTCCCACCGGCTACTTCGGCGCCGATCTGGCCAACATCAAGCCGGGCCATACCGTTGCCGTGTTCGGCGCAGGGCCGGTCGGGCAGTTTGTGATCGCCTCCGCCAAGCTGATGGGCGCTGGGCGCATCTTTGCGGTGGACCACCTGGCGGACCGGCTCGACATGGCGCGCGCCCAAGGCGCCGAGGTGATCGATTTCGAACGTGAAGACCCGGTGCAGGCGTTGCGCCGGCTGACCGGTGGCATTGGCGTGGATTGCGCCATCGATGCCGTGGGCGTGGACGCCCAGCATGCCGACCACGGCCCGGCACGCCCCGACGACAAGACGGCCGAAGCGTTTGCCGCCGAGCGCAAAGCCACAACGCCGCAAGCGCGCGGCACGGGCGCCGTTTCCGACGCCAACGAGAACGCACCGTGGCAAGCCGGCGATGCGCCCTCGCAAGCGCTGCGCTGGGCTGTCGAAGGCCTCGCCAAGGCGGGCACGCTGTCGATCATCGGCGTGTATCCGCCCAACGACACGACGTTCCCGATCGGCATGGCGATGAACAAGAACCTCACCATCCGCATGGGCAACTGCAACCACCGGCGCTATCTGCCCAAGCTGGTCGAACTGGTGCGCACGGGCGCGATCGATCCGGCGACCGTGTTGTCCGTGCGCGAGCCGATGGCGGCGGCGCTCGATGCCTACCGCGCCTTCGACACGCGCGAGCCCGGCTGGATGAAGGTCAAGCTGGACCCCCAAGCCACTGACGGCGCTCGCACGCCCCGCGCCTCACGGGCATGAGCCGGGCGCTGCACGATCGCGTCGCCAGCCTCGGGCCGGTGCTGGTGATCTCGCCGCACTTTGACGACGCGATCTTCTCGTGCGGGGCGTTGCTCGCGGCGCATCACGGCAGCCGCACGGTCACGGTGTTTGGTGGGGCGCCTGAAACTCCAGTCTCAACGACCTGGGACCAGGAGGCGGGCTTTACCGATTCCACCCAGGCAGTGGCCGCGCGCCGGCTGGAAGATGCACAGGCGCACGCGCAGGTCAGCGCCACGGTGCATCACCTCGGTTTTTGCGACAGCCAGTACGGGCAGACGCCCACCGTGGCCGAACTGGAGCGAGCGCTCTACCGGCTGGTGGAAAGGCGCGCGGCAGACGCGGTGTTCGTGCCGCTGGGGCTGTTCCACAGCGACCACGTCCTCGTGCACGAAGCGGCGTTGCTGCTGCTGCGAAAGCTGCCGCAGCGGCTCTGGATCGGCTATGAGGACGCGCTGTACCGGCGTGGGCGCGGCGCCGTGCAGGATCGCATCGTCGCGCTGGCTGCGCAGGACATCGTCGCCACGCCGGTATCGCCTGTCACGGCGGTCGATGGACGCCAGAAGCGCCGCGCCGTGGCCTGCTACGCCAGCCAGTTGCGCGCGTTCGGCCCCGGCGGCGTGGAAGACCTGCACCAGCCCGAACGTTTCTGGCTGCTGGAACCCAAGCAAGGAGAACCCGATCATGCAACCGTTGGATGACGCCCGCAGGGTGCAGGCACCGTGTTCCATCGTCGTGCTGACGTACAACCGCGCAGCCACCGTCCTCGAGACGCTGGGCAAGTTGGTGGCGCTGGAGGAACCGTGGCCGATCGTGGTGGTGGACAACGGCTCCACCGACGGCACCGCCGACCAGATCGCTGCGCGCTTTCCTGACGTCGCCATCGTGCGCGCGCCGCGCAACTACGGCGCGGCCGGTCGCAACTTCGGCGTGGCCAGCATCGATACGCCTTACGTGGCTTTCTGCGATGACGACACCGCGTGGCTGCCAGGCTCCGTGGGACGTGCGGTCGATGTGCTGCAGCGGTATCCGTCGGTGGGCGTGGTGGCGGCGCACGTGGTGGTCGGCCCCACGCGCCGCGACGACACAGCGTGCGAGCCCATGGCCACCAGCACGTTGCCTTCCGATGGACTGCCTGGCCCCGCGCTGCTCGGCTTCATGGCCGGCGCTTGCGTGGCGCGCACGCGTGCCTTTACGGAGGCCGGCGGCTACCGGCGCGACCTGTTTATCGGCGGTGAAGAAAGCGTGCTGGCGCTCGACCTAGTCGACGCGGGCTGGCGCATCGTCTACTGCCGCGAGGTGGTCACGCACCACAACCCATCGCCGGTGCGTGATGTGAAGCAGCGCCGTGCACTGCTGGCGCGCAACGAGATGCTGAGTGCGTGGCTGCGCTTGCCGCTTGACCTGGCCTGGCGCGTCACGGGCCGCGCCATCCGCGCGATGGCCGAACAGGGCGTGCTTGCCGAGGCGTTGCCGGCCGCGCTGGTGCGCCTGCCGCGCGCATTGCTGCGCCGGCATACCGTGCAGCCGACCACCGTGGCGCTGTGGCGGCAGATGGACGCCGACCGCCAGCGCCGCCGCGCCATCCCCACACTGTCGATCGGCTAGCCCGGTGGCCGTGCCGGCCGGAAGCTCAGGCCGGCACGGGCATCGGCGCCAAGAAAAACTGCTGCCGGAAATACTCGACCGTACGCGCCAGCCCCACTTCAAGCGCGGTGCGCGGCTCCCATCCGAGCACCTCGCGGGCCAGCGTGATGTCGGGGCACCGCTGCGTCGGGTCGTCCTGCGGCAGCGGGTGGAAGACGAGTTCCGACGTCGAGCGCGTGCAGGCCACAATCTGCTGCGCGATATCGAGCATGCTCATCTCCACCGGGTTGCCCACGTTCACCGGTCCCGAAAAATCCGGCGGCGTGTTCATCAAGCGCACCAGCGCGTCGATGAGATCGTCCACGTAGCAGAAGGCACGCGTCTGGCGGCCATCGCCGTAGAGCGTGATCGGGTCGCCGGCCAGGGCCTGCATGATGAAGTTGGAGACAACGCGCCCGTCGTTCGGGTGCATGCGCGGGCCGTAGGTGTTGAAGATGCGCGCGACCTTGACGTCCAGGCCATGCTGGCGGCGGTAGTCCATGAACAGGGTCTCGGCGCAGCGCTTGCCTTCGTCGTAGCACGAGCGCACGCCGATCGGGTTGACGTTGCCCCAGTAGCGCTCGGTTTGCGGATGTTCATGCGGGTCGCCGTACACCTCGCTGGTGGAGGCTTGCAGGATGCGCGCGCCCACGCGCTTGGCCAGCCCCAGCATGTTGATCGCACCGTGCACGCTCGTCTTGGTGGTCTGCACCGGGTCGTGCTGGTAATGGATCGGTGAGGCCGGGCAGGCCAGGTTGTAGATATCGTCCACCTCCACATACAGCGGGAAGGTTACGTCGTGGCGCAGCACCTCGAAGCGCGGGTGGCCCAGCAGGTGGGCGATGTTGCGCTTGGTGCCGGTGTAGAAGTTGTCGACGCACAGCACATCGTGCCCGTCGCGCAGCAGGCGGTCGCACAGGTGCGAGCCGAGGAAGCCCGCGCCGCCCGTGACCAGCACGCGGCGCTGGTCGCGCCAGTGGTGGTGCGGCTCGGGATGGCTGGGGTGGTGTGCGTCTCCGTGGTGTCTCATGCCGCCTCCTTCCTGTTCTCCATGACGGTGGCAAACGCGTCCAACCAATCGGCGACGAAGCGGTCGATGCCGAAACGCGTGCGGGCCGTCTCGCGTGCTGCGTCGCCCCAGCGGCGGGCCAGGGCCGGCTCGCGCAGCAGCGTCTGCATGACGCCTGCCAGCGCATCGGGGCTGGTGTCGACGTAGCCGTTGTGGCCGTTGCGAATGACCGTGCTCATCTCCGTGGTGGCCAGGCCGACGATCGGCATGCCGATGGTCATCGCTTCCACCACGGCCAGGCCCAGGCTGGTGTAGCGGATCGGGTTGAAGAAGAAGCGGTAGCGCGCGCAGAAGGTGGGCAGGTCGAGGTTGCCGACTTCGCCGATCCCGCCCGCGGCTTCCGCCCCCATGCCCACCAGATCAAGCGGCACGTGCTGGCGCAGCGACTGGAACACGTCGGCACCCAGCCGCCGCCCGCGCTTGTGCAGATGATTCACGACCACGATGCCGCGCTCCAGCTCGCCGGTGTAGGTGGCCGGCACGGGCAAGTGCACGCCGTGTTCGATCACGCGTGTGGGCGTGATGCCGCTGTCCCACATCAACGCGTTGAACGGCGTCACATGCACCAGCAGCACGTTCGGGTCTTGCACCCAGTGCAGCGTGTTGGTGGGGTGTTCCTGCGGCGGATCGTGTTCGAGATAGATCGTCGGCAGTGCCCGCTGCGCCGGGCTGAGCACCGAGAGGCGATCGTTTTCCCAATGCGCGCGCGATTGGTACAGCACCGCATCGAAGTGCTGCCCGGCAACGGCGTCGAACGGGACTTCGTGCACGTTGTCACCCCAGGGCAGCGCGCCGACCTTGCCCGCGTAACCGGGCGGCACGCGGCCCGAGGCATCGGGCGGCCGCGTCACAAGATAGAAGTCGTGCGGCACCTGCGACAAGTAGTACAGGTAGTTGCCGTGCACGTGCCACGTCAGGATGCGCAGGCGTTGTCGCGTGGGGTGGGTCATGAGGTGGAATTCTCGATCGTGTGCGATGCGGTTCGGGACTCGGCACCCTGGGGCGCGTAAGACGCGCGCAGGTGGACATCGGGGTCGAACAGCGCGGCATACGCGGCGTCCAGCACCTGACGCGCCGTCACATCGCGCGCGCATTCATGCCCGGTCGGGCACGTCCAATGCATGCACGGCCGGCACGGCGGGTGCACGGCCAGCACGCGGTGCAGCGTGCGGTCAGCGGGCGCCCAGCGTTCCACGTCGCTGCCGCAGGCAATGACGAGGCTGGGCGCGCGCACCGCCGCCGCCACGTGCGACACGCCGGTGTCGTTGCAGATGAGCAGGCGCGACAGCCGCAGCAGTGCCGCGAGCCCGCCAAGCGAGGTTTGCCCCACCACCGAGGCCGCACGCTGGCGCATGCGGCTGCGGACTTCTTCGGCGAGGGCCGCCTCCGATGCCGCACCGGTGATCACCACATGAAACCCGCTGACGATGAGCGTGTCGGCCACTGCCGCAAAGCGCTCCGGCCACCAGCGCCGCGTGGGCATGCGCGCGCCCGGGTGCAGGCAGACAAGGCGGTCGCGGTCCAGGGCTTGATGGCGCAGGAGCGCAAGCGCCTCGGCATAGTCTTCGCGCAGGAGCGGAAAGTCCGGTGTGGCCGGCACCGCCGGCGCCCCCAGGTGATTGAGCAACGCCAGCAGGCGTTGCGCCTCGGGCAACTGCGTCGGCCACGGGAGCAGCCCTGCGTTGGCCTGTCGCGCGATCGCCCCGCTGGGCTGAAACCCGAACACATGGTGCGCGCCAAACTGGCGGACCACCTCCGTCGATTGCGGCCCGCTGCCGTGCAGCTGGATGGCGACATCCAGGCAGCGTGCCCGCATGCCGGCATAGAACGCGTGTGTCGCTTCTGCATCGGCCGGCCCGGCTTCCGGAAAGCCGTCGCCGCCCGGAAAGGCGACAAAGTCGTCCAGCAGATCGGCATAGCGCTGTTGGAACTGGCGCGCCCATGGCAGGCCCACCAGCGTGATGTGCGCCTGGGGTGCAGCGGCCCGCAGCGCGCGCAGGGCCGGCACGGCACACAGCATGTCGCCGAGTTGCAAGGCGCGAAAGACGGCGATGCGGCGTGCGCCGCGCAGGAGTTCAGCAGCGGGCGTCATAGGAACCAGACCCGGAAATGCCATGCACCGCGCAGGCGCCAGTACAGCGCCAGGGGCGGAATGGCAATGGATGTCCAAAACATTTCAAGCACATGCCGCGCGGTGTGTGCGGTGCCGCGCAGCCGCATGGCGGTGAAGCGCAGCGTGAGCGCCAGCCAGACCACGGCGGCCGCAGCAGCCACCCACGGCAGATGCGCGGCCAGCGCGGCCACTGCAACCACCACGGCCGCCCCCACGCCGTAGTAATGCCACGGCGGCACCGGCCGGATACGCGTGCGGTAAAGCCGGGGGTGCTTCTTGTAGAGCAGCGCGTCGTAAAACACCTTGCGCTGCTGGGACACGCTCACGCCCCAGGGCGCTGGCCGCACGGTGGTGCATCAAGGCGCGCGGCGCCTGCACGATGCGCCCGCCTGCATCGAGAATGCGGAACTGCAGATCGGAATCCTCCCGCCACGCCAGCCGGAAGCGCTCGTCAAAGCCGCCGACGCGCTCCAGCATCGCGCGCCGCACGAAGCAATTGGCGGTGACGAATTCTGCGCGAGTGAGGCCGCTGGCGTCGCGCTCGTAGTCCGTCGGACGCTCGGGCAACGGCATGCGGACTGCACCGGTGGCGGCGTCGGGCGGGCCGCCGTTCTCAGCACCGGCAACGCCCTCGGCCGTGGTCATGATGCGCCAGCCTTCCGCCAGCCACGTGGGCGCCGGAATGGTGTCGTCGTCGGTGAAGGCGATGATGTCGCCGGTGGCGGCGCGCCAGCCGCGGTTGCGTGCGGCGGCGGGGCCTTGCGTTTCGCGCACCGGCACGTACTGCACGCGCCAGCCGGGGGCCGCAGCGGCAAAGCCGTCCACGACCGCGCGGGTGGCGTCGTCCGGGCCGTCGTCTGCCACGACCAGTTCCAGGCGGTGCGCGTCGAACGTCTGCGCCCGCAACCCGTCCAGGCAGCGTTGCAGCATCTGCGGCCGTCGCCATGTGGCAATCACGACGGACATGGCGGGCGCCCCTTGCACGGGGGCCACCGACGACACGTCAAACGGCATCGGATGGTTCATGCGACCCCCGCCAGGCCTGGGACGCGCCGCAGCCCATCAACGTTGCGCACGGCACCGTCTTCCTGGGTTTGCGACTGCTCCGGACGGTTGGCCGTCTTGCGCAGCAGGAACGGCCCGATCACCAGCGCATCGAGCGGCGATGTCCAGAACGATTCCACCGCATCGCGCGGGCTGCACACCATGGGCTCGCCGCGCGTGTTGAACGACGTGTTGACCAGGATCGGCACACCGGTGCGACGCTCGAACGCCGCCAGCAGGTCGTAATACAGCGGATGCTGGCGGCGGTTGACGGTCTGCACGCGCGCGGTGCCGTCGACGTGGCGCACGGCCGGGATCTGCGTGGCGCGGTCTTCCCGCACGTCGAAGATGAACAGCATGAACGGCGCGACCTGTGCACCGACAAACCAGTCGGCGGCGCGCTCTTCCATCACCACCGGGGCGACGGGGCGGAAGTCCTCGCGGTCCTTGATCTCGTTCAGCCGCGCCTGCATGTCGGCGGGGATGGGCGAAGCGAGGATGGACCGCGCACCGAGCGCGCGCGGGCCGAACTCCATGCGGCCCTGGAACCAGCCGATCACCTGGCCCTGCGCCAGCAGCTCGGCGGTCTGCTCGGCAATGTTGTCCAGACGCTCGAACGGCAGCTTCGACCACGTCAGGAACTGCTCGATCTCTTCATCGGCATACGACGGGCCGAGATAGGCGTGGTCCATCTTCCACAGGCGTTGCTTGTTGCCGCGCGCCTGGTAATCCGTCCACAGCGCGGCGCCAAGCGACGTGCCGGCATCGCCGGCCGCTGGCTGCACCCAGACGTTTTCGAACGGGCCGCGATCGCGGATGCGCGCGTTCATCACGCAGTTGAGCGCCACGCCGCCGGCCATGGCCAGGTTGCGCGCGCCGGTGGCCTGGTGCAGCCACTGGCTCATTGTCAGCACCGTCTCTTCCAGCACCTGCTGGAGCGAACGGGCGATGTCAAAGTGGCGCGGTTCCATCGGGCCGCCACGCTGGCGCGGCGGGCCAAAGCGCTCTTCCAGCCGCAGCGGTGTCACGGTGTAGCGGCCGTCTGGGTCAACGCGCACCATCTCGTGGAATGCGTCGACATAGCGCGGCTCTCCGTATGACGCCAGCGCCATCACCTTGTATTCGTCGGACGAACGCAGAAAACCCAGGTAGTCCGTCACCTCTTCGTAGAGCAGGCCGAGGGAGTGGGGCAGGTCCACCTGCTGCAGGCGCGTGTATTCGCCGTTGCGGAAGAGGCCGTAGGACGTGGTCGCACGCTCGCCGCGTCCGTCCATCGTGAGCACGGCACAGTCGTCGAAGGGCGCCGCCAGGAATGCACTGGCCTCGTGCGCCAGGTGGTGCTCCACAAACGACCAGCGGAACGGCCCGGTGTGCTTCACGTTGGCGAAGCGCGCCCGCAGATGATGCGGCGCGCCGTCGGCCAGCTGGCGCGGGGCGTTCAGCACGTACGACAGAAACAATGGGTCCCACGGCGCGGCGCCGGGCGGCAGATCCAGCTGCGCCGACGGCTGCAGCGGCAGCGCGATATGGGTCTGCGCCTGCAGGTCGGTCAGCAGGGCCGGGTCGAGGGAGTAGGCGACGTGGTCCACGCGTGCCAGGTCGATACCGGCTTCGGCCAGGCAGTAATCGATGGCGTGATACGGCAACTGCCAGGTGGAAAACGGCACTGGCCGCTTGGCGTGCTTGACGTGCGTGAAGCGTTCGTCTTCAGCGGCGGCAATCACCACACCGTCACGCACCAGCGTGGCGGAGGAGTCGTGATACGCCGCGTTGATGCCGAGGGTGTAGAGCGGTTTGGCTTCCATGCGGGGGCTCCGTCAATCGGTTCAGTCAATACAAGTCATGGGCGGCGCTCAGGCGACCGGCGTGGGCGCGTTCGATGCAGACGACGCAGCCATGGCAGCGCCCGGCCATAACGCCTGCGCGACGCGCGACGATTGCCACAGTGGGTGCGCCGCGGCCACCACTTCCTCTTCCGTCACGCCGGTCAGGCAGGCCTGATGGCCAAGCGGGCACACGCTTCGATAGCAATAGCGGCACGGCACCTGGTGCGAGAGCACCGCGTGCGGAACAGCCCAAGGCGTGTGCTGCGGATTGGTCAGCGCGTAGAGATCGACCACCGGCGTCTGCGTGGCCGCAGCCAGATGCACCGGGCCGCTGTTGTTGGACACCAGCAGCGCCGCACCTTCAATGAGCGCCGCCAGCTCACCCAGCGTGAGCACCCCGGCCAGGTTCATGACGCGCTGCCCGGCAATCAGCCCGGGCAGGCACACCTGCTGCACCAATTCCGCTTCAGCCGGCGCACCGGTCACCAGCACCGGACACCCATAGCGGTTTGCCAGCGTGCAAGCGATATGCGCGAACCGATCGGGCGGATAGCGCCGCGACGCCGCTGTCGCACCCGGATGTAGCACGATCCACGGTGCATCCGTGGTGATGCCCCGCTCGGCCAGCTTGGCGCGCACAGCATCGCGGTCCGTCGCGCGTACGTTGAAGCGCAGCCGATGCGGCAGATGCGGCCACGTCCGTCACGTGCTGCACGAGGTCTAACTGGCGGCGCACCTCGTGGCGCACGTCGCCGGGTGCGGTGGCGGCAATGCGCGCATCGGGGTCGGCAATCCAGTCGGTCAGCAGCGCGTATGGGTTCTCGCGGCAGTGCGCGAGGCGCAGCGGAATGCCCGCCAGAAAGCACAGCATGGCGGCCGGCAACGGATTCTGCGTGTGCACGGTAAAGATGACCGCCGCGTCGAAGGCGCCGTCGCGCAGCGTGTCGACCAGCGCGCGCGTTTGTTCGGCGTCTGCCGCGTTGGCGTGCTTGGCCCACGGCACATCGCAGACGATCACGTCGTCGATGTCGGACAGGTGCGGCGCCGCCGTGGCGCCCGATCGCGAGGTCAGCAAGGTGAGATGACGGCTCGCGCTGCGCGCGTGTTCGTCGGCCTTCAGCGCATGAAAGGCCGGCGTGGTCATCACCACGTCGCCCAGGTTGTCCGGCCGCACACAGGATGCGGCTCGCGTTGGCCCACACGGCGCGGCGCTCGGGAATGCCGGCTGCGATCATGCGACGGCCCTCAGGTGTTGCGCGCGGGGCGCGTGCCGCGCCTGCTGGGCAATGACGATGGCAGCCGCCTCGTCAAAGCGCCCGACGATGTAGTCCGGTACGCGCAATGGGCCCGGCTGCCACAGCGTTTCGTTGCCATTGGCGATCAGGATCGTCTGGCAGCCCGCGCGCTGGCCGGCCTCCACATCGTTGAGGATGTCGCCGATCATCCACGAGCCTTCCAGCATGAGGCCGTGTGCGGCCGCGGCTTGGCGCAACAGGCCATCGGCCGGTTTGCGGCAGGTGCAGCTGACGCTGCCGTCGTCTGCCGGCGCATGCGGGCAGAAGTAGAAGCCGCTGAGCGTGGCACCGTGCAGCGCAAACAGCTCGCCGAGCCGCCGGGCCACGCCTTCCAGTGCATCCTCGGGAAAGTAGCCCAGCGCCACGCCGGGCTGATTGCTCACCACGATGAGCGGCAAGCCGGCGGCGGCCAGCATGCGCAGACCCTCGCCCGCCCCGGGTGCCAATACCATGCGCGCCGGGTCGACGTTGTAGGGCACGTCTTCCAGCAACGTGCCGTCCTTGTCGAGAAAGATGGCCGGGCTCGGCTGCGGCCGCATCGGCCCGCGCATCAGGGCCATGACGTCTCCCGCATCGGCAGCACCATCACTTCCGGGATGACCGTCTCGGGCGGCTGCAGCAGCACGAAGCGCACGGCGGCGGCCACGTTGGCCGGGTCCTGCAGGTTGTTCACGTCAATGTCGGGAAAGCGGTCCAGCAGGAACGGCGTGCGCATGCCGCCGGCAATCACGGCAGAGACCTTGATGCCGTGCGGGCGAAGCTCGGCATGCAGCGCATGCGACAGCCCCAGCAGCCCCCACTTGGTGGCGTGGTAGACCGACGCATTCGGCCACGCGCGGCGCGATGCGGTGGAGGCGATGTTGACGATGGCACCGCTCGCGCGCTTGCGCATCAGCACGCTGGCGTGCTTGGCCAGCAGGAACGGGCCGCGCAGGTTGGTGCGCACCACGCGGTCCCAGTCCTCGACGTTCAGTTCGTCAATGGGCAGCGTGATATCGATGGCTGCGTTGTTGATGACGGCATCCACGCGGCCAAAGCGGTCGACCACTTCATCCAGCGCGCTGCGTACGGCGGCTTCGTCGCCCACGTCCAGTGCAATGGCGTGCGACTGGCTGCCCTCGGCGATCAGCTCGGCGGCGGTGCGGTCAGCGGTGTCGGCATCGTGGTCGGTGGCAACCACCGTGGCACCTTCGGCAGAGAGCACGCGGCTGATGGCGGCGCCCAGCCTGCGCCCCGCGCCGGTCACGATGATGACCTGGTCGCGCAGAGTGGGCGTGGTGTTGTGGGTCGAGTTCAAATCGGTCTGGGTCATGGCGGCGTGATGAGGGAAGGGTGGAAAAATCGGGTCAGGCCGCGAGCCCCGCCAGCGCCGCAGCGTTGGCGCTGGGCACGGCATCGGTCATGCGGCCCATCGCGCGGGCGTGGGTATCGATGGCCTTGAGGTAGGCACGCTCGAGTTGGCCGGCCACGCCCAGCCACGTGTAGAGCATGCGGGCGCGTACCAGCCCGGCTTGCCCCAGCTCGCGGCACAGCTCGGGCTGCTCGATCAGCTGCAGCAGGCGTGCGGCCAGCGCTTGCGGGTCTTTTGGCGGGACGAGGAAACCGGTGCGCTCGTGCCGCACGGTCGAGCGGATGCCGCCCACGTCTGCGCCGATCACCGCGCGCCCGCACGCCATGGCCTCCACCGGCGTGATGCCGAACGGCTCGTACCAGGGCGTGCTGACGAAGACATCGCAGGCGCTGTACCAGGTGCGCAGATCGGCCCGGCCGCGCTTGCCGACAAAGGTGGTCTGCGCGCTCACACCGGCGCGCTCGGCAATGGCCTGCAGGCGGCCGAGTTCCGGCGTGGCGGCCACGTCCGGCACGACGGTATTGCCGCCCACCACGTATAGGCGCACGCGCTGGCGCGCTTCGGCCGGCAGCTTGCCGATGGCCTCGATGACGTTGTCCACGCCCTTGCGCGCCACCATGCGGCCCAGCTGCAGCACGACAAACGCATCGGCCGGCACGCCCAGGCGGCGTCGCGCTTCGGCGCGGTCGATGGGGGCGAATTCCGCGGCGTCAAAGCCGCACGGCACCACGTCGATCTGCTCGGGCCGCGCACGGTACAGCGTTTCCAGGTCAGCCTGATCCTGTGGGCATTCGGCGATGACGCGGTCGGCGCGTTGCACCAGCGTCTCTTCGATCGCGAAGCGCGCATCGGGAAAGCCGTCGGCGCTGCCCTGGTGCAGCCGGCGCACGCGGCCCAGCGCGTGAAAGGTCATGACCAGCGGCAGGTGCAACCGCGTTGATGCCGCCAGCGATGCCAGGCCCGACATGAAGAAGTTGGCATGAATGACGTCGTAACCCTCGCCGCTGGCCTGGGCGCGCGCACAGTGGTTCAACAGGTGGCGGCCAAAGGCATGCATGTGCGGCAGCAGGGCTTCCTTGGGCAGCACGGCGGCCGGCCCGGCCGGCACGTGGACGACACGGCATCCGTTGTCGAATGGCACGATCTCCGGGTCCCACGGCGCTCGCGGCGCGTGAAGACATCGACACGATGGCCCAGCCGTGCAAGCTGGCGCGCGACATGGCGCACGTAGACGTTCTGTCCGCCGCAGTCGACACCGCCCAAGTCGGCGAGTGGCGATGCGTGTTCACTGACCATGGCGATGCGCATGTCGTTTCTCCTCTTATCGTCGCGGCCTGTGTGGTGAGGTGTTCGGAAGCCACGTGCGAAGACCCTCAGCAGCCGGCGTGCCATGGCGCGCAACCTTGTGTCGCAGGGCGTTCCAATGAGGAGAGATGAGCCGGGCCGGGAAGCGCGTTTCGCTTGTCCGGACAAGCGTTTGCGGGATGTGAAGCTCGGAGTGGCGCGCCGGTCGTGCACGCAGTGCACCCGCCGTGGCGCCGCGCGCTTCAACGTGCGGCTGTTGGGGGACCGCGCAATTCTTACGCGGCGTACAAGGAGAAACGGCGCGACGACGGCATCACGCCTGTCGCGCCGCGCGTCAAGGGAGGGTGTCAGGCGAGCCGCAGCGTGCCGCCGGTGGCGGCCGCAGCCTGTTTGGCGATGGCGCGCAGGCATGCCGCCACCACCTGCGCAAAGGCTTCGTCATAGAACGGCAGTGCGCCGCTCACGCCGACCACGATGCCGTCGAGCACGGCGCTGCCCCACAGGTTGGTGTCGTCCGCGCGCAGCACGTGCGGGCGCAAGGCCTGCAGCGCGTGCGTGTTCATGCCGTGCTGCCACGCCAGCCGTGCCTTGGCACGCGCGTAAGCGGCGTAGTCCGCATCCCATTGCGTGCGATCGCCCACCGAGTATTCGTAGAGCACGGCTTCATCAAAGGCGCACTCGGCAGGCGAGCGTGCCGGGTCCATCACCACGATGTGCAGGAAGCCGCTGTCGCCCACTTCCTGTGGACGCGTCATCGCTTGTGCAATGAGCGGCAGTGCCATCTCCACGGCACGGCGGGCGGCGTCTGCGCCGGCAAAGTGCGAGGTGGGCTGTTGCGATTGTTTCTGCGGTGCCTGTGGTTGCTGTGGTTGCAGCGTTTCCTGTGCGGAGGCGGAAGGATCGAAATCGGCCAGCATGTTTATGGAGACTCCTGGGCTGATTGGAGGGAAACGGAGGCGTGCGATTCACGCGCGGGGCGCGTCGCGCGCGAATGACGCTGAGGATGGCGGTGACCAGTTCGCCGTGTTCGGTGGGCTTGGCCAGATGCAGCTGGAAGCCGGCCAGAAGCGCGCGCGTGCGATCTTCCGGGCGGTCGTAGCCGGAGAGCGCGACGGCGGGCAGCCGGGCATCGAGCGGCATGTCGCGCTCGCTCTCCAGCAGGCGCACGTTGCGCAGCAGCGCGTAGCCGTCTTCGTCGTCACCGAGCGCGATGTCGGAGACCAGCACATCGGGCCACGAGTTGCTCGGCGCCGCGCGCAGGGCCGCGAGTGCCGGCTTGGCGGCGCCATACGCGGTGACGGTGGCGCCGTAGTCTTCCAGCAGCAGCTGGAGTATTTCGCGGGCGTCTTCCTGGTCGTCGACGATGAGCACGTGCACACCCGACAGCGCATCCGGCGGCGGTAGCGCGGTGCGCTCGGCCCGTGGCGCCTGCGGCGCTGCGGTGGGCATGGCCTCGCCCGGCGCGGCCGCGAGCGGGGCCACCGCGCGGATCGGGAAGTCCATCACATACGTGGTGCCGTCACCATGGGGCAGCGGCACGACGGCAAAGCGCCCGCCGTGCTGTTCCACCACCGAGCGGATCCACAACGGGTCAAGCGTGGCTGCAGGCGTGGCGGCCGTGTCCTGCGCGGTCGCCGCCAGCGCGGTGTCGAACGCGCGCGGCTCCTGCCGCAACGGCGCAAGCGGCTCCACTGGGTCCAGCACGTCGAAGGGCGCGGGCGCCGGCGGGGTGGTCGTTGGCCCAAAGGCCGACAACGCAGCGTCGGGCTCCATCTCTGCGGGTGTGTGCGACGCGGTGGGAATGGCTGCCGCCGCCACCGCCGGTATGGCAATCGTGTCGGTCACGCGCAGCTGCGCCATCCCTTCCACGCGCTCCAGCACGATCTCGATGCGGCTGCCCGGATGGCTGGCCAGCACGGCGTGGCTCAGCACATCGCCCACGATGCCTTGCAGGCGGCTCGGGTCGCCCGTGATGCTCGGGGTTTCCGAGCGGATGACGGAATACACGGTGATGCGGCGTGCATCGATCGCCTCGCGCAGGCCGTCGAGCACGCTCACCACCAGGGCCACGAGGTTGATCGGCTGCTGTGCAAGCCGGTGCTGGGCCTGCTCCAGGTCGGACTGCTGGCGTTGCAGCGTCCAGAGCTGGGCGTAGACGCCGTTGGCCGCCAGCAGGTCGGTATGGCGGCCGCGCTCGACAATGCGGCCCTTTTCCAGCACGACGATTTCGTGTGCGTCCACCACCGTGGAAAGCCGGTGCGCAATCACCAGCGTCGTGCGGTGTGCCGAGAGGCGATCCAGCTCGCGCTGGATCGCGCGTTCCGAGCGCGTATCCAGGGCGGAAGTCGCCTCGTCGAAGATCAGGATCGACGGGTTCTTCAGCAGCGCCCGCGCAATGGCAATGCGCTGTTTTTCACCGCCCGAGAGCTTCAGCCCGCGCTCGCCCACCATGGTCTGGTAGCCCTCGGGCAGCGCGGCGATGAAGTCGTGCACATAGGCCGCGCGCGCTGCCTCGATCACCTCGGCCATCGTCGCGCCTTCGCGCCCGTAGGCAATGTTGTAGGCAATGGTGTCGTTGAAGAGGATGGTGTCTTGCGGGACGATGCCGATCGCGCGGCGCACGCTGTCTTGCGTGACCACGCGCAGGTCTTGCCCGTCGATGGACACGCGCCCCGCCCACGGGTCGTAAAAGCGCAGCAGCAGCCGCGCCAGCGTCGATTTGCCCGAGCCGCTGCCGCCCACCACCGCCACCGTGTGCCCGGCCGGAATGTGCAGCGACAGGTCGTGCAGGATGGGTCGCGTGTTCTCGTAGCCAAAATCGACGTGGTCGAATTGCACCTCGCCCTGCGTCACGCGCAGCGGCGCGCCGTTGGGCAGGTCCACCACGTCGGCCCGCTGTTCAAGCAGTTGGAACAGGCGCTCGGCGTTGATGGCGGCGTCTTTCGCCTCGCGGAACATGAAGCCCAGCGCGTTGAGCGGCAGGCACACCTGGATGATGTACGCATTGATCAGCACGAGATCGCCCACCGATAGCACGCCGCGCGTCACGTCCTGCCCGGCCAGCAGCATGACGGTCGCTACGCCTGCCGCGATGACACCGCTTTGCGACACGTGCAGTAGTGACAACGCGCGCTGGTTGGCGACTGCCGTCTCGATGCGCTGGCGCAGGATGTCGCGGTAGCGGTGGGCCTCGAAGCGCTCGCTGGTATACACCTTCACGGCTTCGTGATTGAGCATGCTGTCGAGCAGCCGGCTGCCGGCCATCGAGTCGAACTCGTTCATCTGCCGCTGCAGGCGCACGCGGCGCCGCGTGAGCAGCACGGTGGCGGTGCAGTAGGCGGCAAACGTGGCCAGGATGGTGACGAGATACCACCCGCTGTAGCGGCTCATCATGATGATGAGCACGGAGCCGATCTCCACCATGGTCGGCAGGATCGTGAACAGCGCGACACCCAGCAGGAACTCGATGCCGGTGGTGCCGCGCTCCACATCGCGGATCAGCCCGCCCGTCTGCCGGCTTGCATGAAAGCGCGGCCCGAGCTGATGCAGGTGCTCGAACGCCTGCGCCATGAAGCCCGCCACCGTGGGCTGCGACACGCGCGAAAAGACCATGTCGCGCAGCTCGCCGAACAGCGTGCCACCAAAGCGCAGCACCGCATAGGCCAGCAGCAGGAAGGCGGGAAATACACGCGCGCGCGTGGCATCGCCAAAGCCGTCGACGATCCACTTGAGCACGATCGGCACGCCCACCGCGCACAGCTTGGCCAGCACCAGCAGCCCCACGGCCACCAGCACGCGCTTGCGGTAGCGCCAGATGGCGCGCCACAACGCGCCCACGATCCGCTGCTGCAGGCTCGACGCCTCAGCAGGATGGGGAGGAGGGGAGGATGCAGGAGATGGGTTCGTCACCAGGCGTGGAATCCGGTCGGTCTTGCAACGCGAGGTGCGACGCAAGCCACGTTCCACGCCCGCCCGGGTGCTGGCGGCCAGGTGGCGCCGGAATCGCGCGATAATGCGTGACTTTCCTGCTGTTTCCAGCGCCTCCTCGCTTTTCCCGCCTTTCTGCTGCCCTGCCATGACCGGACTGACCACCGCCCTCCTGCACGCCGACCGCGAAGCCGGCGTCGAGCATTACGCCGTCCACAAGCCGCTGCACACGTCCACCACGTACGGTTATACCGATACGCGCGAGCTGATCGACGTGTTCCAGGGCAAGCCCGGCTACACCTACGCGCGCCAGGGCAACCCGACCACGGCCGCACTCGAAGCCAAGATCACGATGATGGAAGCCGGCGTGGCCACCGCATGCTTTGCCACCGGCATGGCGGCCATCATGGCGGTGTTTTCCACCCTGCTGCGCGCGGGCGACCACGTGGTCTCGAGCGCCTTCCTGTTCGGCAACACCAACAGCGTGTTCGAAACGCTGCGCAACCTGGGCGTGGAAGTGACGTTCGTCGATGCCACGTCGGCCCAGGCGGTGGCTGACGCCGTGCAGCCGAATACGCGCCTCGTCTTCGTGGAAACCATTGCCAACCCCCGCACGCAAGTGGCCGATCTGAAGGGCATTGGCGATATCTGCAAGGCACGCGGCCTGATCTACGTGGTCGACAGCACGATGACGTCCCCATGGCTGTTCCGCGCGCGCGACGCGCAGGCGAGCCTGGTGGTGCATTCGCTGTCGAAGTACATCGGCGGGCACGGCAACGCGCTGGGCGGCGCGGTGGTGGATACGGGCCTGTTCGACTGGGCGGCCTATCCGAACATCTATCCGGCCTACCGCAAGGCCAAGCCGGAAATGCAGGGCATCCAGCAGATCCGCAAGAAGGGCCTGCGCGACCAGGGCGCCACGTTGATTGCCGATGCCGCGCACCGCATTGCCGTGGGCGCCGAAACGATGGCCCTGCGCGTCGACCGCACCTGCAGCAACGCGCTGGCGCTGGCCCGTACGCTGGCCGCGCACCCGAAGGTGGCACGCGTGTACTACCCCGGCCTGCCGGAGCACCCCGAGCACGCCCGCGCCACCGAGCTGTTCCGCCACTACGGCGGCCTGCTGAGCTTCGAGCTGGTGGACGGCGCTGATTATGTCGACATGCTGGATCACCTGCGCTACGCCGTGCGCGCCACGCACCTGGGCGATACGCGCACGCTGGTGATTCCGGTGGCACCGACCATCTACTGGGAAATGGGCGCCGAGCGCCGCGCGTCGATGGGCATTGCCGATTCGCTCGTGCGCGTGTCGGTGGGCATTGAGGATGAGGCCGATCTGGTGGCCGACTTCACGCAGGCGCTGGACGCCATCCACCTCGGCTGAATCTCATCGCCGTGGCAACGCGGCGGCCCGGCGCAGGGCTGCCGTTCGCCTGCGAGGGTTGGAGCATCGCGCTCCACGGTCGAACACTCGCATTCCACCCTTGGATGGTGGCGCTCCAGGCGCAAACACTGGCGCTCCACCGTGCGAGCGTCGAGCGTGACGCTTTGAGGCTCGAACGCCACCGTCACAGGGTCGTGCCCCAATGTCAAACAGACGATTGCCGTGCTCGGAGGCTGGCGTTTCAGTCTCGGAGGCTCGAACGCCACTGTCCGAGGCTCACGCTCGGCCCAAAAACATTCGACCTATCCGCACTCCGAGGCCCGTGCTCCGCCCTCGGAGGGTCACGCTCGACGGTTTTAGGCTGGCGTTCCACGGTCTGAGGGTGGAACGCGACAGTCCGAGGTCGAAATTTTGGACCTCAGACTGCGGAGCGCCACGGTTTGAGGTCCATGCTCCGCCCTCCGGGGGCCGGATGCGAGCCTCGCCGGGCCGTGCTTGGCCCGCCCAGCCCGGGGCTCAATGGAAGAACAGCATGCGCGTGCCAAAGGTGTGATGCGCTTCCGCCGCCATCAGCACCATCAGCACGAGCAACGCCAGCGGCGGCAGCAGGATCGCGTACACCAGGGCCAGCCGCTCCCACATCATGTGCATGAACACGGAGACGATCAGCCCGGCCTTGGCGATCATGAACACGATGATCAGCGTCCAGCGCATCAGCCCCTGCACGTGGAAATAATCGACCAGGTACGACATCGTGCTCAGCACGAACAACAGGCCCCAGATTTTCAGGTAGATGCCGATGGGGTGTTGTTGCCCGTGGGCAGAGGGTTCCGTGTGGTCCATGACAGGCCTCACCACAGGTAGAACAACGCAAAGATGAACACCCAGACGAGATCCACAAAGTGCCAGTAAAGGCCCGCGATCTCCACGATCTGGAAGTTGCCGTGTTCGGCAAAGCCCGGCTGCAGGATCTTGCGCGCGACCAGCAACAGGTAGATCACGCCGCACGTCACGTGAAAGCCGTGGAAGCCGGTGATCATGAAAAAGCACGCGCCAAACTGCGCTGCGCCCAGCGGGTTGCCCCACGGCCGGATGCCTTCGTGCACGATCAGCTTGGTCCACTCGAACGCCTGCATCGACACGAACGCCGCGCCCAGGATGGCGGTTGCCAGCATGAGCAGCGCCGCCCGCTTTGCCTCGCGCCGGTAGCCGAAGTTCACCGCCATGGCCATCGTGCCGCTGCTGCTGATGAGCACGAACGTCATGATGGCGATCAGCAGGAGCGGCACTTCCACGCCGCCCACCGACAGCCCGAACACCTTGGACGGGTCGGGCCACGGCACGGTGGTCGACATGCGCACCGTCATGTAGCCGACCAGGAAGCTGCTGAAGACGAACGTGTCCGACAGCAGGAAGATCCACATCATGGCCTTGCCCCACGGCACCTTGAAGGTCTCGCGGTCGGCCGACCAGTCGTTGACGATGCCGGGCCAGCCTTTGGCAGCGTCCGCCGAGACTGCCGGGCCCGTTGGAAGCGTGGAGTGGCTCATGGCGTGGCTCCATACAGCGGCCCGCAGATGGCGCTGACGAATGCGGGCGTGATCCACCACATCGCGGCCAGCAGCGCGAGCCAGACGGCCAGCAGGAAGTGCCAGTACGTCGCGCAGAGGGCAATGGCCCGCCGGGTGCGATCGGTGTTCCTGCGCAGGCGTGCGACCGTCACCGCCCAGACGACGAGGCCACCGATGACATGCGCCGCATGCAGGCCCGTGAACACATACAGAAAGCTGTTGGACGGGTTGACCGCCACGCCTTGCCCGGTGGCCGACAGTTGCTGCCACGCTGCCCATTGGCCGAACACGAACAGCGCGGCAAGGGCGCCACCGGCCAGCAGCCAGGGCGTGCGGCGCGCGTCGGTGCGCCTTGCCCCTTCCATGGCGACGCTCGCCAGCGCCAGCACGCCGGTGTTCCACCACAGCAGCGCCGGGTGCGGAACCGGCATCCAGTCCGGCTCGCGCATGCGCATGGCATAGGCGAGGACCAGCAGCGAGAACAGCGTCGTCACCACGGCCATGAAGACGCGCAGGCCAATGCGCCCGGCGTGCGGCGGCAATGCAGGGGATGTGTCGGGCGCGAAGTGGCGGGGCAGGGTCGTCATGTGCGCACCCCGCTGGCGTGGAGGGAGATTCCCGGCTGCGCCTCCACCTCCGCTCCCATGTCGGAGGCGCCGGTGGGCGGTTCGTTCTGCGGCACGAAGTCATCCGCGCGGCCGGGCGGGCTGTACTCGTATGCCCACCGATAGACCACCGGCAGCGTCGGCCCCCAGTTGCCGTGCCCGGGCGGTGTCTGCGGCGTCTGCCATTCGAGCGTGGTGGCCCGCCACGGGTTGGCCTCGGCCTTCCTGCCGCGCACGAGGCTCCACGCCAGGTTGAAGAGGAACAGCAGCTGCGCCAAGCCCACGATGATGGCGATGACGGTGATGAACGTATTCAGCGTCTGCGCGGACGGCGGGATGAAGCTGTAACCCTCATATGCGTAGTACCGGCGCGGCATGCCGAGCACACCCAGGTAGTGCATCGGAAAGTAGATCAGGTACGTGCCGACGAAGGTGATCCAGAAATGCGCGCGGCCGAGCGTGTCGTTCAGCATGCGGCCCGTCACTTTCGGGTACCAGTGATAGAGCCCGCCGAACACCACCAGGATCGGCGACACGCCCATCACCATGTGGAAGTGCGCGACGACGAAGTACGTGTTGGACAGCGGAATGTCCACGCTGACGTTGCCGAGGAACAGCCCCGTCAGGCCGCCGATGACGAACGTGCTGATGAAGCCGATGGCAAACAGCATCGGTACGGTCAGGTGGATGTCGCCGCGCCAGAGCGTGAGCACCCAGTTGTAGACCTTGAGCGCGGTCGGGATGGCGATGATCAGCGTGGTGGTGGCAAAGAAGAAGCCGAAGTACGGGTTCATGCCCGACACGAACATGTGGTGCGCCCAGACGACGAACGACAGCACACCGATGATCAGGATGGCCCACACCATCATCCGGTAGCCGAAGATGTTCTTGCGCGCGTGCGTGCTGATGAGATCGGACACGATGCCGAAGGCAGGCAGCGCGACGATGTAGACCTCGGGGTGGCCGAAGAACCAGAACAGGTGCTGGAACAGCAGCGGGCTGCCGCCGCTGTGGTTCAGCTGCTGCCCCATCGATACCACGGCCGGCATGAAGAAGCTGGTGCCCAGCGTCTTGTCGAGCAGCATCATGATGGCCGACACGAACAGCGCCGGAAACGCCAGCAGCGCCAACACCGTCGCCGTAAAGATGCCCCACACCGTGAGCGGCATGCGCATGAGCGTCATGCCGCGCGTGCGCGCCTGCAGCGTGGTGGTCACGTAGTTGAGCCCGCCCATGGTGGCCGCGACGATGAAGATGGCCAGCGACACCAGCATCAGCACGATGCCCCATTCGGTGCCCGGCGTGCCGGGCAGGATGGCCTGCGGCGGATACAGCGTCCAGCCTGCGCCGGTGGGCCCGCCCGGTACGAAGAAGCTCGCCACCAGCACCAGCACGGCCAGCAGGTAGACCCAGTAGCTGAGCATGTTCAGGAACGGAAACACCATGTCGCGCGCGCCCAGCATCAGCGGGATCAGGTAGTTGCCGAAGCCGCCCAGGAACAGCGCCGTGAGCAGGTAGATCACCATGATCATTCCGTGCATGGTGACGAACTGGTAGTAGTGGTTGGCGTCGATGAAGGCGAACTGCCCGGAAAGCCCAGCTGGAGGCGCATCAGGTTCGACAGCACGAGCCCCACCAGCCCGATGGCGATGGCCGTGAGCGCGTACTGCACCGCGATGACCTTGTGGTCCTGGCTCCAGACGTAGCGCGTCCAGAAGCTCTGCGGTGCGTGGCTGTGGTCGCCGTGGTCATTCTTGCCGTAGGACATGGCGTCTCCTCGCTACGGTTTTGCAGCGGTTGCCGCAGCGTCGCCGCCTTGTGCCTTGATGTACGCCACCAGCGCTGCGAGTTCCTGCTCGCTCAGGTCGAACGTCGGCATGATGGGCGCGAAGCCCTTGACCACACGCGCTTCGGATCGCGGATGAAGGCGCGCAGATAGGCCTCATCGGCCACTGCGGTGGAGCCGTCAGCCATGGTCTGTGTGGAACCGTACAAGCCCTTCCACGTGGGGCCGACGCGCGGGCTGCCGTCGACGCTGTGGCAGGCAACGCAGCCCTTGGCCTGGGCGAGCGTCTGGCCCTGCTCGGCCAATGCCTGCGCGCTTCCGCCGGCAGCGGCGGGGGCCGCCTGCACCTTGGCCTTCTGGCGCTGCTCGAAGGTGGTCTGCTGGGCGAGCCAGCGTGCGAACGACGCCTCGTCTTCCACGACCACCACGCCGCGCATGTTGGCGTGCCCGATGCCGCAGAGCTGCGCGCACAGGATGTCGTAGCGCCCCGCCTTGGTCGGTGTGAACCAGAACGTGGTGATCATGCCCGGCACCATGTTCATGCGCGCGCGAAACGGCGGCACGTAAAAGTCGTGCAGCACATCGCGCGAGCGCGCCAGCACCTGGATCGGGCGGTTGATCGGCAGGTGCAGCTCAGGCGTTTCGATCAGGTAGTTGTCGCGGCCGTTCGGGTCAGCCGGGTTCATGCCGAACGGGTTGTCGTTGCTCATGTAGCGCACGTCGGTCGTGCCGAGCTTGCCGCCGGGGCCGGCAAAGCGGAAGCGCCATTGCCACTGCTGGCCCAGCACTTCCATCCGCAGGGCATTGGGCGGCGGGCGGACGTAATCCGCATAGACGAAGAGGCCCGGCGCGAGCAGCGCCGCCACACCCACGGTGGTGATACCGATCAGCCACCATTCCAGACGCTTGTTGTGCGGCTCGTAGGCGGCGCGCTGGTTGGGCTGGCCGTTGCGATGGCGATAGCGCAGGAGCGCAGCGACGACGAAGAGGTTGATGGCGACAAACAGCACGCCGGTGATGACGATGGTGATCGTCAGCGTGTCGTCCATGCGCACCCAGTTGGAGGCGATCGGGGTGGTCCACCACGGGCTGGCAAAGTGAAACCCCACCGCCAGCACGACGATCAGCACGAGCGCAATCGCAAGGGCCATGGGGCACCTCCCGGCGAGGGACTCCTCAACACGCTAAAGACAGGCTAGGTCGCGCACCCCGATCGTGCAAGGCAACGTAAGGACGAGGCACAGCCCGCGCACGGATCGCGCCGACGGGCCATCTGCGCTGCGCCGCGAAACGGCCGCCTCCGGCATGGACTGCCCGAGGCGGCCGCATCCTGATGGCGCCGCTCAGCTTGCGGCGCCGCAGGAAAAAGGCGGAGTGTCAGTGCATCGGTTCGCGTACGCGCCGCTCGAACATGCCGTAGGTGATGGCCGTGACGACCCCAAACAGCAGGTTCGCGAGCAACGGCCCGGAGCCGCGCTCCGAAGCAAACCACGGAAACACCGCCGTCATGCCGTAGAAATTCACCACGTATGCCACGATCCCGAAGACCACGCCGACGGCCGCCAGCATGCCGGGGCTCGAATCAAAGTGGAACGGCGCGATGACGGCCCCGAGGATCATCCCCATGATGGCGCCCAGCACGAAGTGCAGCACGAGCGCCGTGCCCACGATGCTGTAGCTGAACAGGGACATTTCTCCAGCGCGCCGCGGCCCATGACCATGGCGGCGATCTTGTGGGTCGGGCGCCAGGGGCTTTCATTGAGCACCATGGTCGACCAGAAGAACTCCAGCACGATGACCAGCGCGCCGCCCACGATGCCGGCCACGCTGGCGGCCAGCCAGTCGGGCATCCGGCGCTCCCAATGATGCGATTGCATGTGCAGTTCCATACGAACCTCCTGCTGATGTATCTACGCCGGCACTTAGGAATCGGAAGCGCCACTTGCGGTGCTGCAAAGCGCTGTGCGCCAAGTGCCCTGTGCAGAATCAGTCTGGCAGATACGGGTGCCAACGCAAGGTACAAAAACCATGCGCATCGCACAGCACGACGGCGTTCTGCTCGAACGTGAGCATCAGCGTGTCGGCGATGGCGGGGTCTTCGATGAACACGAACAGGCTCGGCTCGGGCGGCCACGTGTCCGCCGCGGCATCTTCGCGGGGCGGCCGCCTTCGCCATCGAGCCAGGGCATGCCGCGCGCGATGGCCCAGGCGAGCAGTTCTGCCTGGCGCGCAGCGTTTTCCTCGGCGGACACCGGGCGCGAGAACGGCTGATGTGCCGTCACGAAGACGGCCCACGGCGCATCGGCTTGCGCGAGCAATGCCGCCACACACGGGTTGATGGCATCGACGCGCAGCAGCACGTCGCCTTCCGGCGTGCTGACGCGATACCGCGCGCTGCGATAAGCGGCAATCAGTTCAGGCGTAGGGGCGGGCGGATGGCGGTGCATTGTTGCGTCGCATGGTCGCGGCCATCTGATCTGGCGC
Organism: Ralstonia sp. 1B3; assembly: GCF_036631435.1. Lineage (NCBI taxonomy): Bacteria > Pseudomonadati > Pseudomonadota > Betaproteobacteria > Burkholderiales > Burkholderiaceae > Ralstonia > Ralstonia sp. 1B3. Next base: position 126,501 of record NZ_JAPNUG010000041.1, read on the forward strand.
AACGCAAAAGGCCGTGGATGTCACAGAATAGTGCGTAGGCGGCCATGTTGCTGCCCCGGCACAGTATTCCGACAACCACTCCCCTGCGAGGCTCGAACCATGTACAAGAAGATCCTGGTCGCCATTGATGGCAGCGAAACCAGCAAGCTGGCCCTGGCCGAGGCCGTGCGCCTGGCCAAGGCATTCCAGAGCACCGTCCGCGCCGTCTATATCGTCGACAGCCCGGCCATGCTCTTCGACGTCGGCTATTACGACCCGACCGAGCTGCGCAAGTCGTTTATCCAGGCCGGCACCGCGTTGCTTGCCGACACCGCCGCAGCGCTGACTTCGCCGGTTTGCAGCAGGAAACGGTGCTGGTGGAAACCCAAAGCGTGGGCGAGGACGTAGCGGCCGCCCTGCAAGGTGAAGCGGTGCGCAGCGGCGCCGATGTGGTGGTGATCGGCACGCACGGCCGCCGGGCTGGCGCATGCGATGTTGGGCAGCGTGGCCGAAAAGTTCATCCGCCAGGCAACCACGCCGGTGTTGCTGGTGCGCGGTCCTGCCAAGGGCTGAGCTTCGCTTGTTGTTGCGCAGGCAGGGCCGCTTGCCTGCGCGCGGCGGATATGATGTCGGCGTTCGAATTTGCCCCAACCCACAGCGTATCCGCCGCCGTCCCATCATGAATATCCAATCCGACGCTCCGCAGCGTCGCGCCATCCGTACCCTGACCGCGCTTGAAGGGCGCGTGTTGGGCGTCCTGGTCGAGAAGCAGCACACGGTGCCCGACACCTATCCGCTCACGCTGAACGCGCTGGCGGCCGGCTGCAACCAGAAGACCGCCCGCGCGCCGGTCATGTCCGTGACTGAAGCCGAGATCCTCACCGCCATCGACGGGTTGAAATCGCTAAGCCTGGTCATGGAAGGCAGCAGCAGCCGTGTGCCGCGTTTCGAGCACAACATGAACCGCGTGCTGGGCGTGCCGAGCCAATCGGTCGCGTTGCTCACCGTGTTGCTGCTGCGTGGCCCGCAGACGGCAGCCGAGCTGCGATTGAACGCGGCGCGGTTCCACGCCTTTGCAGACATCTCATCCGTTGAAGCGTTTCTCGATGAGCTGGCAGAGCACGATCCGCCCTATGTGGTGAAGCTGCCGCGCATGCCCGGCGAGCGTGAAAGCCGCTGGATGCACTTGCTGTGCGGTGAAGTTGCGCAGGCGGACATTCGGCAGGGCGGCGCCGTTGACGAGTCCATCGCGCCGTCCGAATTCGAGGCGCTGAAAGCGGAGCAGAAACAGTTGGCCGACAAGGTGGCCAGGCTTCAAGCGCTGGTCGAGCAGATGGCCGGTGAGTTGGGCATCTCGATCGACAAGTCGATGTTGCCAACGCAATCGGCCCCGGTGCAACGCCGGGGCCGATTGATCGTCTTCGGTTTACGCGCCGGCCGATACGAACAGCGTGCAGGCGCCTTCTTCCGCTGCCGACACATTGCGGCGGAAGCCCGAGAACAAGTCCCGCCCGACGCCTGCGTGGTAGTGCGACAGATCGGGCGCGGTGACCTGGCGGGCATTCCACTTGCCTCCGGCACGCGCACTTGCAGCGTGCCCGCTTCCGCATCCAGCACGACGATATCGCCATCGCGCACACGTGCCAGCGGCCCGCCGTTGAGCGCTTCCGGGGTGATGTGGATGGCGGCCGGCACCTTGCCCGACGCACCCGACATGCGGCCGTCCGTCACCAGCGCGACCTTGAAGCCGCGCTCTTGCAGCACCGACAGCGTCGGCGTGAGCTTGTGCAGCTCGGGCATGCCGTTGGCGGCCGGGCCCTGATACGGCAGCACGGCCACGAAATCGCGTTCCAGTTCGCCGGCCTTGAACGCGTTGATCAGATCGTCCTGCGCGAGGAAGACGCGTGCCGGCGCTTCCACAAAACGATGTTCCGGCTTGACCGCCGACACCTTGATGACCGAGCGCCCGATGTTGCCGTCGAGCACCCGCAGGCCGCCGTCCGACGAGAATGGCTCGGCCACGCCGCGCACGATGTTGGTATCGAGCGAGGCGGCGGCGCCATCGCGCCAGACCAGCTTGTCGCCTTCCAGGAAGGGCTCTTGCGCATGACGGCGCAGGCCCTTGCCCATGATCGTCGTCACATCGTCGTGCAGCAGGCCGGCGTCGAGGAGTTCGCGAATCACGATGGACAGACCGCCCGCGGCCTGGAATTCGTTCACGTCGGCCTTGCCGTTCGGGTAGACCCGCGCCAGCAGCGGAATCACGCCCGACAGATCGTTGAAGTCGTCCCACGTGAGCAGGATGCCGGCCGCACGCGCCATCGCCACCAGGTGCAGCGTGTGGTTGGTCGAGCCGCCCGTGGCCAGCAGGCCGACGATGCCGTTGACGAACGCGCGCTCATCCAGCACGTCGGCAATGGGGGTGTACTGGTCGCCGCTGAAGACGAGCTTGAGCGCCTGGCGCGCCGACTCACGCGTGAAGCTCGCGCAGCGGCGTGTTCGGGTTGATGAAGGCGGTGCCCGGCAGGTGCAGGCCCATGACCTCCATCAGCATCTGGTTGGAGTTGGCCGTGCCGTAGAACGTGCACGTGCCCGGGCCGTGGTACGACTTGGATTCGGCTTCCAGCAGGTCGGCGCGCGAGAGCTTGCCTTCGGCGTACAGCTGGCGGGTGCGCGCCTTTTCATCATTGCTGATGCCGGTGGTCATCGGGCCGGCCGGCACGAACACGGCGGGCAGGTGGCCGAACGACAGCGCGCCGATCACCAGCCCCGGCACGATCTTGTCGCACACGCCCAGGTACAGCGCCGCGTCGAACATCTGGTGCGACAGCGCCACGGCCGTCGACAGGGCAATCGTGTCGCGCGAGAACAGCGACAGCTCCATCCCGTCCTGCCCCTGCGTCACGCCATCGCACATGGCCGGCACGCCACCGGCAAACTGCGCGGTGCCGCCGGCGTCCAGCGCGGCCTGCTTGAGCCACGCCGGAAACGCCTCCAGCGGCTGGTGCGCCGACAGCATGTCGTTGTAGGCGGAGACAATGCCGAGGTTCGGCCGCTCCAGCGCTTTCAGGCGGATCTTCGCTTCGCCCGGCATGGCCGCAAAGCCGTGCGCGAGGTTCGTACACGAGAGCAGCGTACGCTCGACCTTGCGGCCGGCATTCTTGCGGGTCACGTCCAAATAGGCCTGGCGCGGCCGCGGCTGCGGTCGATGATGCGTTGGGTGACGGCGGCCAGAGTGCGGTGCAGGGCCATGCGGGTTCTCCTGGAGGGGGTAGGTCCGGGCGGGACGGAATGCTGTAATTTTCCTACAAATGGGCCGGATGTGGTGCAGGGTTTTCCACAGGTACCGCATCCGACGCAGCGCCGGTAACACGGCCGAGCACGCGAATTGCGTGCCAGAAGGCGCGCGGGAGGCCATGCTTCGGCGCAAAAGATCTGCCGGAAACGCTTGCCGGGGCAGTTTCACGAACGTCTTGCTCGCGATGTAGTAATACTACAAAATGAGCTGAAAAGACGTGGCTTTGCTAGTCAGCTAGGCTAGCCTAATCGATGGCTCACACACAGGAGATGACGATGTCGGTGCCCGCATTCGACATGGTGTTGTTCGGCGGTACGGGCGATCTTGCCCGCCGCAAGCTGATTCCGGCCTTGTTCGATGCGCATCAGGGCGGCGAACTGCACTCGCGCGGGCGGATCTTCGCCATCGGCACGCAGCCGCTCGAGACTGCCGGCTACCTCGCCCTGCTGGAGCGCGAAACGCGCCCGACCATGCGCCTGTACTCCGGCGCGCCCGTCTCCGACGACGCCTGGGCCTCGTTTGCCGAGCGCATCGTCTATCAGCAGGTGGACGCCCGCAAACCCGAGCAGTTCGACGGGCTGGCCGCAGCGCTGGGGGAAGACCGTGCGCCAGTGACGGTGTGCTATCTGGCGACGGCGCCGGGCTTCTTCATCGACATCTGCAAGCAGCTTGCCCGTGTCGGGCTGAATACGCCGAATGTGCGGCTGGTACTGGAAAAGCCGCTGGGCACGGATCTCGCGTCAAACGAGCGCATCAACTCCGCCGTGGCCGAGTTCTTTGCCGAAGACCAGATCTACCGGATCGACCACTACCTCGGGAAAGAATCCGTCCAGAACCTGATGGCGATCCGCTTCGGCAACGCGCTGTTCGAGCCGCTGTGGCGCCGCGAGTGGATCAAGGACGTGCAGATCACGATTGCCGAGCAGCTTGGCGTGGAAAAGCGCGGCGATTTCTACGACGGCGTCGGCGCGCTGCGCGACATGGTGCAGAACCACCTGCTGCAGCTGCTGTGTATCGTCGCCATGGAGCCGCCGTCGAGCCTGTCGCAAGACGCCATCCGCGACGAAAAGCTGAAGATCTTGAAAGCGCTCAAGCCGATCCCGCTGCAAGAGGTGCCTGAGAAGACCGTGCGCGGCCAGTATCAGGAAGGCGCCATCGCCGGGCAGCCGGTGCAGGGCTATCTGCATGAGCAGGGCATTCCGCCCGACAGCCGCACGGAAACCTTCGTCGCCATCAAGGCCGAGATTGCCAACTGGCGCTGGGCCGGCGTGCCGTTCTACCTGCGCACCGGCAAGCGCATGCCGCAGCGGTTGGCGGAGATCGTCGTACGTTTCCACGATGTGCCGCACGCGCTGTTTCCCAAGCCGCTGATCCAGTTTCCGGAAAACCGTCTCGTCATCCGCCTGCAGCCGGAAGAGAGCATCCGCCTGCAGTTCCTGACCAAGACGCCGGGTGCGGCGCTGGGCCTGCAGCCGTCCACGCTGGACCTGGACTTTACCGACCACGGCGGCGTGCGCCATGCCGGCGCGTATGAGCGTCTGCTGATGGACGCCGTCAACGGCAAGCTCGGCCTGTTCGTGCGCCGCGATGAACAGGCCGAAGCCTGGCGCTGGGTCGAGCCGATCATCGAAGCGTGGAACGAAGCACGCATTCCGCCCAAGGGCTACACCGCGGGCAGCTGGGGCCCCGCGGCATCGAGCGCGCTGCTCTCGCGCGACAACGCCGCCTGGCACGAGGAGATGTAATGGCGATGCGCTGGCACGCAGTTCCGGACGCCGCCGCGCAGGTGCAAGCGCTGGCTGCGGCCATTGCCAACACGCTCACGCATGTGATCGAGGAACAGGGCAGTGCGTGCCTGGCTGTGTCCGGGGGCGTTCGCCCATTGCGCTGTTTGCTGCCTTGCGCGTGTTGCCGCTGCGCTGGGCCGACGTGTCGATCACCCTGGTCGACGAGCGTGCGGTGCCGCCCGGGCATGCCGACAGCAACGCGCGGCTCGTGCGCGAGCACCTTGCAGGATGCGGCAGCGGCGCGTTTCTTTCCCTGGTGTTGTCACCGCATGTGCATGGCGATTCGGTTGACGTGGATGCATGCGTGGCGACGGCCAACGATCCGTTTCAGCAACCCGACGTAGTGATTCTCGGCATGGGCGACGATGGGCATACCGCATCGTTGTTTCCCGACGCGCCTGAATTGGAAGAGGGCATCGATCGCACGCATGCGCCGGCGTATCTGCCGGTGCTGGCGCAGCGCCGCATCGGCGCATCAGCCTGAACCTGTCTGCGCTGTGTGCGGCGCGGCGGCTGTTTCTGTCGATCTCGGGGCCGGTCAAGCGCGGTGTGTTCGACGAGGCCGCGCAAGGCGGGGCACAGCGCGCGCTGCCGGTGAGCTATGTCATTCATCAGCGGGAGGTACCGCTCGATGTCTATTGGACTGCATGACGTGAACGCGGGCACCGTGGCCGACACGCTGGCCTACCCGCGGCTGGTGGCCGACGTGGGCGGCACCAACGTGCGCTTTGCGCTGGAGATGCCCATGCGCCTGGCCCACATCGGTGTGCTGGCCGGCGATGATTACCCCTCGCTGGAAGCGGCCATGCGCGCCTACCTGGCATCGCTGCCGCCGGAAATCGCGGCGGCTGGCGTGCGCCATGCCGCCATCGGCATCGCCAACCCGGTGCTGGGCGACCAGATCCGCATGACCAATCGCGACTGGGCGTTCTCCATTGAGGCGATGCGCCAGTCGCTGGGCTTCGACACTTTGTCGTGCTCAACGACTTTGCAGCGCTGGCGCATGCGTTGCCGTATCTGCCTGCAGATGAGCTGGAACAGGTGGGCGGCGGCGCCAGCCTGGCCGATGCGCCGCGGGCGCTGCTCGGCGCCGGCACGGGCCTGGGCGTCGCGTCGCTGCTGCCGACGGCGGAGGGCCGCTACATTGCCGTGGCCGGCGAGGGCGGTCATGTCGCCTTCCCGCCGATGAACGACGAGGAGGTCGTGATCTGGCGCTTCGCGCGTGAGCGCTTCGGCCACGTGTCTGCCGAGCGGTTGATCTCCGGCATGGGTCTGGAGCTGATTTAC